>NZ_JARJHW010000007.1:0-89720 GCF_040560175.1 Streptomyces panacea | reverse complement strand
GCCTGCTGGGGCTCGTCGACGCTGATGCCGAAGTCCGTTGCCAGGCCTTCGAGTCCGCTGCTGTACCCCTGGCCGACCGAGCGGAACTTCCAGGCGCCCTGGCGCCGGTAGAGCTCGCCGAGGACGAATGCCGTCTCGACGGTCGCGTCCTGGCTGTCGTAGCGCGCGACCTCGGCGCCCGACGCCGCGTCAAGGACGCGTACGTACAGTCCGGGCACCTGGCCGAAATTGCCGCCGTCCGCCGACGCGGCGATGACGATCCGCTCGATGTCGGTCTCCACCCGGGCCAGATCGACGGAGAGGGTGTCCGTGACGGTGCCGGAACCTGTGCCTTTCCCGTCGTACCGCACGGCGCCCGACGCGTGCGCCGCCTGGTTGTAGAAAACGAAGTCCGCGTCCGAGCGGACCTTTCCCGCCTTCAGCAGCAGAAGGGCCGAGGCGTCGACATCCGGCGTCCCGGGCGCTGAACGCCATCCCAATTCGACACGCACAGCGGGTGCCGACACCGGAACATTGGCTCCTTTAAGCATGGACATGCTCGCCCCCATCGAGAGTCGGGTGACCGAAAGTTCTCTGTTGCGCCAAACCTAATCGCTGCGGCGGTCGTCGCACCCACGAGGACCCACCGGTAACCCCTCCGGAGCTTGCCCTTTACACGATCACTACGCCGCCGGACGACCGATTTTCCCAAGTTCGCTCGCATTGGGGATCCGAAGTGACCCAGAGCTCCCGAAAGAACCCACTAATCGGACTCCCCAACCGGCACATCGTGGGCTTAACTTATGTTCCATGACCTCCCCCCGCGCCACCTACGGCGGCGGTTACTACACCGCGCCGTCGTTCCCGGACACCCCGATCTACGACTCACTGGTCGCGGAGCGGGGCACGCCTCAGATCGCCCCGATCCGAGTGCCTTCCGCCTACGACACCGGCAGCAGCTACCAGAGCAACAGCTATCTGCCGGCGCTGCCTTCGGCGCTTCCCGCTCTGCCGGCGGCTCCCTCGCAGCCCACGCCGTCCTACGGCGGCTACCAGCCGCAGCCGGCGCAGCACCCCGTGCCGCTCCAGCACGCCCCGGCGCCCTACATTCCGCAGCAGGCACCGACGCCTCGCGGCTATCAGGGCGGTCAGCCCTACCAGCCCCAGCAGCAGCAACAGCAGCCGCGTCCCCAGCAGCCCCGCCCGCCGCAGCAGCAGCAGCGACCGGGGTCGGCGACGGGGTACGAGGCGATGCGCCCCGCCTCACCGCGTCCGGCGCCCGCGCCCGTGCAGTACGACGACCCGTACAACCGGCCCTACCAGAGCCGGGGTTACTGACACACCGGGAGATCCCGGAACACTGGAGGCACGGGGCACGGGGCACGGGGCACGGGGCACACCGGACTAGCCGGGAGGAGGGGAGACGGCCGGAGGGAGCCCCCGGGAGGCCGCCGGTCGGCGGGATCAGGCTGTAACGCGCCCGTCCGGGAACCGTCGGCGGCAGCGTGCCCCGAGAACGGCCACCCCGTGAGCAGGCGAGCACGAACAGGCCCACCGGGAACGGGCGTTGACGTCGCTCGTACGGATACGGACGCACCCGCGCAGGTCATCGTGGTGAGCATCCTCGGGACCGAGGCCGACACGTCGCTCGACGCCCTCGACCCCCGTACGGCGCAGCGTGGCAAGAACCGCCGCACCCCCTCACCCGGCACCGCCGATTCGACGGCACGTCCGTCTTCGGGCAGCATCCGACACCCGAGAGCACCCGCACGGTGCGGGTGGGAGCCGTGGTGAACGTGTTCACCGGGCGGCACGGACCCGGATCCGACCCGTCGAACAGAGGGGTGACCTCGCTCTCCCTTCCGCCCTTTTGTGCGTGAGCGGGCCACTTCGGGGCTATGACGGACAGGGGAACGGACGAAAGACTGAGGGGGTGCGACACGATGCGAGCGGTCGTGGGACTCCGGCGCTGGCGGCACAATCCGCTACGGAGGAAGACGGATCTCGTCGAGGCGTGGGTCGCGCTCGGAGCCCTGCTCCTGATCCTCCTCGCCGTGCCGGCGGTCGGCTGGATCTCGGGTGCGCTGACCGACGACGCGTTCCGGCGGACGATCCGCGCCCAGCACGAGGACCGGCACCGCACCGAAGCCGTGATGGTCCACCGGGCCGAGGCTCCCGCCCGCGTCGCGTCCGACCCCGAGGCCCCGACCCAGCGCGACACCGGCAGGCCGGTGATCGCCAAGTGGACGGCGCGGGACGGCAGTCGGCACACCGCACTCGTCCGGTCGGCGCCGCCGGCTCTCCGGTCCGGCGACGCCTTCCCGGTCTGGACCGACGGCGGCGGGCAGCTCGCCGAGCGTCCGACGGATCTCGCCACCGCCCGTACGCACGCCGTGCTGGCGGGGCTCGGGGTGGCCGCGTGCGTCGCCGGTCTGATCGAGGCCGTCCGACGGCTGACGGTGTTCAGACTCAACCAGGTCCGGTACGCGCGGCTCGACCTGGCCTGGGCCCAGGCAGGTCCCGACTGGGGTCGTACGGGCGCGGGAAGCTGACCGGAACCGCTCTTGGGTCAACTCACCGGTGCCGCGCGCGCTACGGTGGTGCGACCCGGTCCTCTGTCGCGGCCGGGACTTCCTTGAGTTGACCCCCGAGCGGGTCCGGTCGGCACAGCACGCGCAGGCGCACGAGGTGGGGACAGAACAACACCATGGCACAGGGCACCGTCCAGGTGACGCACACCGGCACCTCGCGTTGGCGTCGCCGTACCGGCGAGTACGCCTCTCTCGCCGCGGCCCTGGAGGCCGCGAGCGACGGCGACATACTCACCGTCGCACCGGGCACCTACCGGGAGAATCTCGTCGTCACGCGCGCCGTCACGCTGCGCGGACCCGAGGGCTCGTCGGGCTCGGTGCGGATCGCGCCGCCGGACGGCGTACCGCTCACGGTGCGCGCGTCGGCGACCGTCCACGACCTGCATGTGGAGGGCCAGGACACCACCGCGCCCGCGCTGCTCGTGGAGGACGGCACCCCGGAGCTGACGGATCTGCGGATCGTCACGCGCTCCGCCGCCGGGATCGAGGTGCGCGGCGCCGCGCGTCCCACCGTCCGCCGGTGCACCGTCGACAATCCGGCCGGGGTCGGCATCGCCGTACTCGACGGCGCCGGCGGGGTCTTCGAGGACTGCGAGGTCGTCGCGGCCGGGCAGTCCGGCGTCTCCGTACGCGGCGGGGCGCACCCCCGGCTCGAACGGTGCCGGATCCACCACGCGTCGGGCGGCGGCCTGACGGTCACCGGCGAGGGCAGCGGTCTGGAGGCCGTCGGCTGCGAGGTGTACGAGATCAAGGGCACCGGCGTGCAGATCGCCGCACGCGCCGCGGCCCATCTCACCGACTCCAGCGTCCACCGCACCTCGGCCGACGGCATCACGCTCGACACGGACGCGGTGCTGACGCTCTCCGACTGCGACATCCACGACATCCCGGAGAACGCGGTCGATCTGCGCTCCCGCTCCGTGCTGACGCTGACCCGCTCCACGGTGCGGCGCTTCGGCCGCAACGGTCTCTCGGTCTGGGACCCGGGCACCCGCGTGGACGCCAACCAGTGCGAGATCCACGACAGTACGGGCGACTACCCGGCGGTCTGGGTGAGCGACGGGGCGACCGTCGTCCTCGACTCGTGCCGTGTCCACGACGTACCGGACGCGCTGTTCGTCCTCGACCGCGGCTCGCGTGCCGACGTCGTGGACAGCGACCTCTCGCAGGTGCGCAACACGGCCGTGTCGGTGAGCGACGGCGCGACGGCGCAGCTCGACGACTGCCGGATCAGGGAGGCGTCCACCGGCGCCTGGTTCCGGGACCACGGCAGCGGCGGCACGCTCAACTCCTGCACCATCGACGGCGTGCAGACCGGTGTCATCGTCACCAAGGGCGCCGACCCCACCATCGAACGCTGCACGATCACCTCGCCCGCCGAGGCCGGTTTCTACGTCTCCGCCGAGGGGCGCGGCACCTTCCACGACTGCCGGGTGACGGGCAGCGGCGGTTACGGGTTCCATGTGATGGACGGCTGCCGTACGACGCTGACGCGCTGCCGCACCGAACGCTGCGCGCGCGGCGGTTACGAGTTCCCGGACGGCGCCTCCCCGGGCGCCGAGGGCCCCGGGGCCGGGCCGACCGTGGAGGACTGCACGAGCGACGAGAGCGGTGTGCTGGCCGCCGTGCCACAGCCGACGGCGGCTCTGACGGCCACTCAGACGACGGGGCTGCTCGGCTCGGTCCCGGCGCAGAGCGCGACGCCGGTGCCGGAGGAGCCACCGGCCGAGCCGGTACGCGAACCCGGCAAGGTCCTCGGTGAACTCGACGCGCTGGTGGGCCTGGAGAGCGTCAAGCGCGAGGTCCGCGCCCTCACCAACATGATCGAGGTCGGCAGGCGCAGGCAGCAGGCCGGTCTCAAGGCCGCCTCCGCCCGCCGCCATCTGGTCTTCACCGGCTCCCCCGGCACCGGCAAGACGACGGTGGCCCGGCTGTACGGCGAGATCCTGGCCTCGCTCGGGGTGCTGGAGCGCGGTCATCTCGTGGAGGTCTCCCGGGTCGACCTGGTGGGCGAGCACATCGGCTCCACCGCGATCCGTACGCAGGAGGCCTTCGACCGGGCCCGTGGCGGTGTGCTGTTCATCGACGAGGCGTACGCGCTGTCGCCCGAGGACTCGGGGCGTGACTTCGGGCGCGAGGCCATCGACACGCTGGTGAAGCTGATGGAGGACCACCGGGAGGCGGTGGTGGTGATCGTCGCCGGGTACACGGAGGAGATGGACCGCTTCCTGGCGGTCAACCCCGGTGTGGCGTCCCGTTTCTCACGCACCATCACCTTCAGCGACTACGACCCGGACGAACTGCTGCGGATCGTGGAACAGCAGGCCGAGGAGCACGAGTACCGGCTGGGTACGGGCACGGCCGAGGCACTGCTGAAGTACTTCGCCGTACTGCCCAAGGGGCCGGCCTTCGGCAACGGCCGCACCGCGCGCCAGACGTTCGAGTCGATGGTGGAGCAACACGCGAGCAGGGTCGCCCAGTTGCCGGAGACCAGCACGGACGACCTGACCCTGCTCTACGCGGACGATCTGCCCGAACTGCCGTGACCGCGCCGCTCCGTGGCGGTGCCGTCGCGCTGAGCGGGCAGCGCGGGCGGCAACCGGTCGAGCAGCGCCGCTCGTTCCACGGCGAAGACGGGATCGGCCTGGTACTCGGAGTGGCCGAGGATCGGTTCGGGCAGCGGGTGGCGCTCGGTGCGGCCGTAGGCGAGCGGGTCCTTGAGCGGCCCGTGGTCCACGGCCGGCTCGTCGCCCTCGCCGTCCAGCCGGACCGGGCCTCCGATCGGGTCGGTGGCGCGCCACAGGTTGCGCCAGCAGTGCACCTCCCTGCCCAGGTCGCCGAGCGGCGCGGCGCCGAAGTAGGCGGGGAACCAGCGGCCGTACAGCCGCTCCAGCGGTGAGCCGTAGGTCAGGAGCGCCACCTGGTGGCGGGTGCCCTCGCGCAGCTGCCAGACCGCCGCCGCGGCCAGCACGCTGCCCTGCGAATGGCCGGAGATGACGAGGCGTCCGCCGGTGCGGGCGGTCCAGGAGGCCATCCGCCAGGTGAGGTCGGGTACGGCCCGTTCCGCGTAGCACGGCGGCGCGAAGGGGTGCGAGGCGCGCGGCCAGAAGGTGCCGACGTCCCAGAGGATGCCGATGGTGCGCCGGGCGGAGGGGTCCCGGTAGGCGCGGCGGCCCCAGGTCACGAACAGTATGAAGCCGAGGCCGATCAGCCAGGAGCCGAGCGCCTGCGCGGTGTCGGCGATCGACTGGATCAGCGCGGGCTCGCCCTCGGCGGCCCGGCCCGGTACGTCCCCGCTCAGCCAGGCCCCGAGGACGGCGCCGGTGCCGAGCAGGAGCGTCGCGCCGGAGACGAGTCCGACCAACCAGGGTGCCGCGTCGGTGAGTTCGGCGCGGGCGCGGGCACCGGCGATCCGGCGGGTACGGACGGAGTCCGGCGTGACCCGCTTCTCCCGCGAGCCGTACTCCGCCTCCACGACGGGCGCGAGGCGACGGCCGGTGCGCACGGTGCGCACGGCGAGGAGGACGACCGGTATCAGCAGGAGCACCAGCAGCACGGGGATGACGGCCGCCTGCCAGCTCAGCAGCACCGGCGGTCCGGGGATCGTGCCCTCCCCCATGCCGGGCGTGCCCGACCCGTCGAGCCAGTCGCCGACGCGCTGTGCCACCCCGCCGGTCATCACCCCGGCCAGGGCGCAGGCCAGCATGGCGACGGCGGGGCCGCCGAGGCCGTACAGCGCGATCCTGGCGTGCGGGGCGCGGCGGTGCAGGACGAGGGCCGCCGCCGCGAGCGCGACGACGAGGGCTCCCTGGGCGAGGACGAGCACCGGGAACGTGATGGCGCCCGGGAGAGTGCCGGAGGAGATCCAGCCTGGGCGGGACCACGCGGCGTACACGAGCGCGAGGCCGAGCAGGACGAGGGAGCCGGCGGGCAGCCGGCTGACGAGCGCCTTGTCGAGCGTGCCGTCGCGCCTGCGCTCGCTGCGGCCCCTGGCGCACACGACCCAGAGCACAACGAGCGCGCCGGCGACGAGAGTCGACTGGAGCAGCCAACCGACGCTCTCGCGGGCGGCGCTCGACGCGCCACGGTCGTAGCGGGCCGCGGCGCCGGTGACCGCGCCCGCGACGGTGAGGAATCCGGCGGCGGTGTGCGCGGCGCGCAGACGGGCGACGAGCCTGCGGCCGTACCAGAAACCGGGCCTGGCGAGTGCGGGGCGGACGGTCGGCGCGCGGCCCGCCGCGGGTGCGGGCCGGTCGGGTCCCTCGTAGGCGTCCGTGGCGTCGGTGGCGGTCGCGGCCTCCGGTCCCGGCAGGCTCCCGCCCGTACCGTCGTCGGTCGGCGGGCGCTGGGCCTCGTAGGCGCTCCAGGTCCGGTTGGACAGATACCAGAGGAGACCCACCAGGGCGGCAGGCACCAGAGCGGCCAGCGCGAGGCGGCGGCCGGGCTGCGCCCACCAGCCGTCCCGCGCGGCGGACAGGAAGCCGAGCCAGGCCCGGTCGTCCGCGCAGCCCGCGGAGCCCGCGCACTGCCAGGCCACCAGGTCGAGCGCGACCTCGCAGGCGGCGGCGGTGAGCAGCACGGTGAGCGTGAGGGCGAGCAGCCGTACCAGCACGCCGTACAGCCGCTGTGTCCTGGCGAGTCCGTTGGTCGCCGGGCGCATCCAGTGGGCGAGGTTGACGACCATGAAGGGAAGCAGCAGCAGCCACAGGGCGCGGGTGCCGTTGCCCGAGGTGAGGTTGGACCAGCAGTACGCCTCGGGCACCGGCCCGTCCTCGTACCGCTCGGGGTGGGCCTCGGCCTCCTCGTCGGCGGGGCGCCGGTAGATGGCCGCCGTCTCGTCACCCGTGATCCGCACCGTGTAGGGATCGGCGAGCATCTCCTGCGGGGTGGCGCCGCCGACGCCGTGGACCAGCAGTTCGAGCGCGGCGCCGTCGCTCCGGCGGACTGGGGGCTCAGGGGGCACGTGGTGACTCGCTCTCAGCTGGCGTCCGGCGGGCGGTGGCCGCCGCCCTCAGCGACTCTCCCCGGGCCGGGGCGGGCCGACACCTGCGTGCGGGGCCCAACGCCGTGGGAGGATGAGCAACCCTGATGATCAGCTGTGTACGGCGGCCGCGCACGACGCCGGCGTGGAAGGACAGGCCCCGGTGGTGAGTGACAACCAGAACCTCCTCGCGGAACAGCGACGGGCCCTGATCCTCGACGAGGTGCGGCGGCGCGGCGGTATCCGGGTCAACGAGCTGACGCGCAAACTCAACGTCTCCGACATGACGGTCCGCCGGGATCTCGACGCGCTCGCCCGGCTCGGCGTCATCGAGAAGGTGCACGGCGGCGCCGTCCCGGTGGTGGAGGCGAGCACGCACGAGCCGGGCTTCGAGGCCAAGTCGGAGCTGGAGCTGAGCGCCAAGGAGGACATCGCGCGGGCCGCCGCCGCCATGGCCGTGCCCGGCCGGGCGATCGCGCTGTCGGGCGGCACCACGACGTACGCCCTGGCGCACCATCTGCTGGACGTGCCCGATCTGACGGTGGTGACGAACTCGGTGCGGGTCGCCGACGTGTTCCACGCCGCGCGGCCCGCCGGCACGTCGGGCGGTCAGCGCGCGGGCGCGGCCACCGTGGTCCTCACGGGTGGGGTCCGTACACCGTCGGATTCGCTGGTCGGCCCGGTCGCCGACCAGGCGATCCGCTCGCTCCACTTCGACGTGCTGTTCCTGGGTGTGCACGGGATCTCCGCCGAGGCGGGTCTGTCCACACCGAATCTGGCCGAGGCGGAGACGAACCGCCGTTTCGTGCGCTCCGCGCGCCGGGTGGTGGTCGTCGCCGACCACACCAAGTGGGGGACGGTGGGCCTGAGTTCGTTCGCGACGCTGGACCAGGTCGACACCCTGGTCACGGACGCGGGGCTGTCGGACGAGGTGCGCGAGGAGATCATGGAGCAGCTGCCCGGCCTGGTGGTCGCCGGGGAATCGGCCGACCGGTGACCGTCTTCCGTGTCGCACGCCGTACGGCGCTGCCCGCCGACGAGGCCTGGCGGCGGATCACCGACTGGCCGGCGCACGGGCGCCGGGTGCCGTTGACGCGGATCCTCGTGGAGACGCCGGGGCCGACGGGGACCGGGACGGTGTTCGTGGCGCGTACCGCACTCGGGCGGGTGGGATTCGACGACCCGATGGAGATCGTGCGGTGGGAGCCGCCCGGCGCGGGGAGCCCGGGGCGCTGCCGACTGGAGAAGCGTGGCCGCGTGATCACGGGCTGGGCCGAGATCGAGATCACGGAGACGGAGACGGCGTCGGCGTCGGCGTCGGCGTCGGCGTCGGCGTCGGCGTCGGCGTCGGCGATCGACGGTCGCACGCTGGTGTCCTGGGCGGAGGAGCTGCGTATCAGCTTCCTGCCGCGCTTCCTCGACCGGGTGACCGCGCGGACGGGACGCGTCGTCTTCGGCCGTGTCGTCGACGGCCTGCTGCGCGGTCAGGGTCGCTGAGCGCTCCGCGCCCCATGAGCCGTACGCCTTGGGCACGATGACCGGACCGTCGTCGACGGCTACGGTGTGGCGCGGCAGCCGAGTCGGTCGGCGAAAGCGGACGTGGAGGGGCAACGGATGAAACTGCTACGCGGACTCGGGGTCGCGGTGTGCGCGGGGGTGGCGCTCCTGCTCGCGGGGTGCGGCGTCCCGACGGACTACAGCGAGATCGTCACGTTCACCGACGAGCACGGCCGCGCGTGCACCGCGGCGGTGGTCGTCGACCAGGAGCAGAACGAGGGCGACGACTACGAGATCTCCAGTCTCGACTGCGACTACGCCCCGGCGGGCCGGACTCCTGGCCCGACCGGCTACTCGCCCTTGCCGGAGCGGGACGCGAAGTGACGTCGTAACCGCCCGGCGCCCGGGGCGCGCCGTCCGCCCCGGGGAGGCGGACCGTCGTGGTGCCGTTCAGTTCGGCCAGAGGCCCGTCCGCAGGAAGTCCTCGATCGTGCCGGTGTACGGCGCGATGTCGATGCCCTGCGCGGCAAGCCAGTCGTCGGAGTAGTACTTGTCGAGGTACCGGTCGCCGGGGTCGCAGATCAGCGTCACCACGCTGCCCTTGCGGCCGTCGGCGACCATCTCGGAGACGATCTTCAGCGCGCTCCACAGCCCGGTGCCCGTCGAACCACCCGCCTTGCGGCCGATGTTGTGTTCCAGGACGCGTACGGCGGCGATGCTCGCCGCGTCCGGCACCTTCATCATCCGGTCGATGGCTCCGGTCACGAAGCTCGGCTCCATACGGGGTCTGCCGATGCCCTCGATCCGTGAGCCGCGGTCACCGCACGCCTGCGGGTCGCGGCGGGTCCAGCCGTCGAAGAAGCAGGAGTTCTCCGGGTCGGGGACGCAGACCATGGTGTCGTACTGCATGTAGCGCACATAGCGGGCGATGGTCGCCGACGTGCCGCCGGTGCCGGCCGTCGCCACGATCCACGCGGGCTCGGGGTAGCGCTCCAACCTCAGCTGCTGGTACATCGATTCGGCGATGTTGTTGTTGCCGCGCCAGTCCGTGGCCCGCTCCGCGTAGGTGAACTGGTCCATGTAGTGCCCGCCGGTGTCGGCGGCGAGGTTGGCCGACTCCTCGTACATCCTGCGTGAGTCGTCCACGAAGTGGCAGCGCCCGCCGTGGAATTCGATGAGCCGGCACTTCGCCGGGCTGGTGGTGCGCGGCATGACCGCGATGAACGGGACGCCGATCAGCTTCGCGAAGTAGGCCTCCGAGACCGCGGTCGAGCCGCTGGACGCCTCGATGACGGGCTTTCCGGGGCGGATCCAGCCGTTGCAGAGCCCGTACAGGAACAGCGAGCGGGCGAGGCGGTGCTTGAGGCTGCCGGTCGGGTGGGTGGACTCGTCCTTCAAATACAGGTCGATGCCCCAGCTCTCGGGCAGCGGGAAGAGCAGGAGATGGGTGTCGGCCGAGCGGTTGGCGTCGGCCTGGACCTTGCGTACGGCCTCCTTGAGCCAGGCACGGTACGCGGGGTCGCCGCGGTTCACGTCGATGGTCTGCTGCTGCTCCGTCATGCGTGCCGTCCCTCGTCCCGCCCGTGCCCGTGTCCCGGCGCAACAGTAAGCCCTCGACCTGCGCATACCATGCCTTTGGGTATCCATAGCCGCGCCTTGGACATGCGGCTCCCCGGGCGTCCGGCGCCGGTTGTGGTGGGTCGTGACGTGTCGTCCGGGACTGGCGGGGAAGCCGCTCTGGCGTCCGGGCGTCGAGTTGTGCAGACTTCCCTGGAGGGAACAGCACGAAGGGGGCGGATCAGCCATGGCGGAACCGGAGTTCAGCGCGAGTGGCGTGGAGATTGAACGCTGGCCCCGCTCGCTCACGAAAGCGGGCCGGGTGCTCATCCAGGACGGCAGGCTGGCGCTTCTGACCAGCTACGGACGGGTCATCGACAGCGCGCCCCTGCGGGCGGTGCAGGCGGCGAGGCCGTGGTTCCGGGGTGACGACAGCACGGTGGCGACCGTGAACGGTACGCGCTACCGGCTGACCATGGGCGGGGAGGGCCATCGGCCGGAGGGCCGGCTGCTGGCCGGGCGCTTCCTGGAGACCGTACGCAGGGCGGGTGCGGCGAAGACCTGACGCCGGGCGCCGTGACCAGCTCCGGGCCCCGGCTCGGGGCGGGTCACGGCGCCGCGCGCGAGTTGCGGTCCCGTACCGCGTGGTTCACTCTGGTGTACATCACTCAGGGTGTACCGGTGGTGACGCTGCGACCCAGCCCCGCCGGGCAAGACAGCAGCGAGCCTCGCGAGTGAGCTGCTGGACGCGATCCATGCCTTCTTCCGGACCTCAATCGGGGAGTCGCAGCCGTGATCAGCCAGCCAAGCAGGCAGTGCACCGTGGAGCTCCAGGCCCTGCCGTCGCGGATCCGCCAAGTCCGCAGAATCGTTTCCGCGCAGTTGCGCTACTGGCAGCTCGACCCACTGATCGACCAGGCGGCGCTCGGCGTGACCGAGTTGCTGACCAACGTCCACCGGCACGCACAGCCGGACAAGATGTGCACCGTCGACATCAAGCTCCTGCTCGACCGGCTCACGGTCGCGGTCCACGACCACGATCCGCGCCTGCCGACCATCAAGGAGGCCGACCCGCTCGACATGTGCGGGCGCGGTCTCGCCCTGATCCAGGCGGTCAGCGAGAGCTGGGGTGTGCGAGCGGAGGGTGACGCGGGAAAGGTCATCTGGTTCACGCTTCCCGCCCCGTCGACCGCCGCTCCGCCCCGGCATCCGCTGTACGGCGCGACGACGGACGGCCCCTTCTCGGGCGCCACCCTCTCGTCCGGCCCCTTCTCGGACAGTCCCTTCGGGGGCATCCGCGCCGTGGCCGGGGAGCGCGGACACACCGCCGCCCGGTCGGCCGTCGTCGGCTGACCGGGGGGCGGGCCCAAGGCCCGGCGCAGCCCTGCCGCTACCGCGTCACTCGGTGGCGAGGGCCGTGTCCCCCGCGACCTCGGACGCCTGGACGGCGACCCGGCCGAGCCGCCCGCACAGTGGTGGTTGCCGTGGTGGTTGCTTTGGTGGTCACGCCGCACCGCCCCTGCCCGTACCGCCGAACTGCTCGTCCAGGACGGAGAGCCGACGCCAGTACTCGTCCTCGTCGATCTCACCGGCGGCGAACCGCCGTCCCAGCATGGGGATCGGCGACTGCGCGTCGTGCGTGTCCCGTACGTCTCGCGCATCTCGTACGTCCCATGCGTCCCGTACATCGCGCCCCAAACCGCCGGACCGCCAAGGAGGTCCGCCCCGGCGTCCGCTCCGGACGGTGCGGCGCAGGAGGGTGACGCCACCGACGATCACCGCCGCCCAGATGAGCGGGAACAACAGGATCCAGGGGCCGGGTCCGCCACTGTTCGCAAGGGTGTTCATCTCGTTCAACTCCTCGGTTCACGACTCTTCCTGTCTTTCTCTGTCGCTTTCGAGAGTCGCGCCGGGAGGGGGTCCGAGTCGTCGTACGGACAGCGGCGGTACGGGTACCTCGCGGGGAGTACGCGGGCCCTGCCCGGCTGCTCCCCGGAGGGCACGAGAGCGGGAGGGCTCAGCTCTCGTCGAGGTCCTTCAGCCGGCGGAACACACGGCCTTCGTGGGCGAGGCGGCCCACCAGCGCCCCGCCGTAGACGACGAATCCGACGCCGACGAGCCAGGACTGGAGGACCAGGACGGTCCCGAACGGGCCGTAGGTGACGGCGCTGGAGGCGATCAGCGGCGAGAAGACGAGCTGCGAGAAGCCCCGCAGGCCGAGCAGGCCGAGGGTGGTGGCCACGGCGCCCGGCAGCAGCGCGTTCCAGCGGACGCGCCCGCCGAGCAGGACCCATTGGGCGAACCAGAAGAACAGGAACGTGCCGATGATGTCGATCACGACGACCGTCAGCGGGCCGGTCACATCGCCGGAGGGGGAGGGCGTGTTGACGAAGCCGAGCAGCGCGCCGACCAGTACGGCGAGGAAGACGACATGGCGCCACATGGTGTGCCAGCGCGCGGTGGGCAGGTCCCAGACCTTCTCGTAGCCGGTCTGGACGGCGGAGCCGAAGGTCAGTCCGAAGACGGCCAGCGCGGCGAGACCGAAGGCGGTGGTGCGCTGGAGTGCCGTGTCGGGCACGCCGAACAGCCGCTCGACCTGTAGTTGCGACTCGTGGGTGACGCCGATGGCCTGGCCGAGCCAGCGCGCGAAGCCGTGGCCGCTGGCGGGCTGGGCCGCCGCGACCAGCACCAGCACCGGGACGAGGGTGAGGAATCCGAGCGCCGCGAAGCCCATGGCTCGGTGCATCAGCTCCATCTCGCGCCCGCTGGTCCAGGCGACCCCGAGCGGCGAGGCGCGCAGCCGCCGGTCGAGTCGCTGGAACCAGCGCGGCGGGGGCGGCGGGGGCTCGGTGCCGGACGGCTTCTCGGTCATAGGTGGTGACCTACCCGCGATGGCGTGGCGGACCGTCCACGGTGCGGCCGGACGGGTGGTGGGCGGACGGGTGGTGGTGGGCGGTGGGTCCGGACCGGCGGTGGGTTCGGACCGACTTGAGTTCGGACCGACGGTCCGGACCGTCGGCCTCGCGATCGAGGCCGGGACTGGGCCGGGGCCCGTCAGGTCAGTGCGGCCAGGGGGTCGTCCAGGACCGGCTGCCAGGCCAGTTCGGCGGCGCCGACCAGGCTGTTGTGGTCGAGGGTGCACGCCAGGATCGGCACGCTCCCGCTGCGGCCCCACAGACTGCGGTCGGCCACGACGGCGCGCAGCCGGGCGGGGTCGGCGTCGAGCAGTTCGCGGTGCAGGCCGCCGAGGATGACGCGGTCCGGGTTGAGGATGTTCACCAGTCCGGCGAGCCCCTGGCCCAGCCGGTCGATCAGTTCCTCGGCCGCCGCCCGTACGGACCGGTCCGCGTACTCCGTACGGAGCAGGTCGCGCGACTGCTGGAGCAGCGACACCTCGGGGCCCGGGTCCCGGCCGGCCGCGTCCAGGAACGCCAGCGGGTCGGTCTCGACGTCGAGACAGCCGCGGCTGCCGCAATGGCAGGGCCTGCCTTCGGGGTTGACGGTCAGATGGCCGACTTCGAGCGCCAGTCCCGAACTGCCCGTGTGCAGACGGCCGTCCACGACGAGCGCGCCGCCGACCCCGCGATGTCCCGTGGCGACGCAGAGGAGTTGACCGGCACCCCGGCCCGCGCCGTGCCGGTGTTCGGCGAGGGCCGCGAGGTTGACGTCGTTGCCGGTGAAGGCGGGGCCCTCGATGCCGGCGGCGCGTACCTGTTCGACGAAGAGGTCGCGTACGGGGGCGCCCGCCGGCCAGGCGAGGTGCAGCGGGTTGAGCGCGGTGCCCTCCGGTTCGGCCACCGCCGACGGGACGGCGAGACCGGCACCGACGCAGCGCCGTCCGCTCTCGCGCAGGAGGGCGGCGCCCTCGGCGACTACCGCGCGGAGCACCTGGGCGGGGTCGGAGGAGACGATCACGCAGCCGGGCGCCGTGGCGACCGTACGGCCGCCGAGGGCGACCAGCGCGGCGCGGAAGCCGTCGGCGTGCACCTGGGCGGCGAGGACCACGGGGCCGGTGTCGTCCACGGAGAGGCGGTGCGAGGGGCGGCCCTGGGAACCGGCCGCGGCGCCGGGGCGGGAGTCGACCCGGATGAGGCCGAGTGCTTCCAGTTCGGCGGCGACGGCGCCCGCCGTCGCGCGGGTGACGCCCAGTTCCGTGGTGAGCACGGCGCGGGTGGGCGCGCGTCCCGTGTGAACCAGTTCCAGTGCGGGGCCGAGCGCGCTGCGGCCTCTCTCCAGTCGTGTTCTGGTCGTCGTCGCCTTGCCGTTCATATGGGTGAGTCTCCCATGATCCCGGCGGTGAACCCCCGTCTTGTACGGATCGGCCCCGAGCCCCTATCCTTCTTTTGTGCCGAACCTAAACAAACTCCGGACGGCCATATCGGGGGGTCACGGCGGAGATCCCGCCACCGACACCTCGCTGTCCCCCCTCGCCCGCCTCCGTATCACCCTGACCGTGTTCTTCGCCCTGGACGGCTTCCTCTTCGCCGGCTGGGTCGTCCGTATCCCCGCCATCAAGCAGCAGACCGGCGCGTCGGCGAGCGACCTGGGCCTGGCCCTCCTCGGGGTGTCCGCCGGGGCCGTGGTGACGATGATGTTCACGGGGCGGATGTGCGGGCGGTTCGGCAGCCATCCGGTGACCGTGGTCAGCTCACTGCTGCTGGCCGTGAGCATCGCCCTGCCCGCGCAGACGCACTCCGTGCCGGCGCTCGGCCTGGTCCTGCTCCTCTTCGGTGCCGCGTACGGCTCGCTCAACGTCTCGATGAACAGCGCGGCCGTCGATCTCGTCGCCGCGCTGCGGCGCCCCGTGATGTCCAGCTTCCACGCCGCGTTCAGCCTGGGAGGCATGGTCGGCGCGGGACTCGGCGGTCTGGTGGCCGGCGGCCTCTCCGCCTCGACGCACCTTCTCGCCCTCACAGGCATCGGCCTGCTCGTCACGGCGCTGGCCGGACCTTCGCTCCTGCGCCACACGGTGCCCACGGCTGCCGGCCCCGCCGCCCCCTCCAAAGAGAAGCCGACACCCCGGCGGCCCGACCGGCGTACGCGCCGGCTGGTCGTCCTCTTCGGCGTGATCGCGCTGTGCACGGCGTACGGGGAAGGCGCCCTCGCCGACTGGGGCGCCCTGCATCTCGCGCAGGATCTCGACGCCGGTGCCGGGCTCGCCGCCGCCGGGTACTCACTCTTCGCCCTCGCCATGACGGTAGGGCGCCTGTCCGGTACGGCGCTGCTCGAACGGCTCGGCCAGACCCGCACGTTGGTCGCCGGCGGCGTGCTCGCCTCGCTCGGCATGCTCCTCGGCGCCCTCGCACCGACGACCTGGCTCGCGCTGGCCGGCTTCGCCGTCACCGGACTCGGCCTCGCCAACATCTTCCCGGTGGCCGTGGCCAGGGCGGGCGCGCTCGCGGGACCGAGCGGTGTCGCCGCGGCGTCCACGCTGGGGTACGGCGGCATGCTGCTGGGACCGCCCGCGATCGGCTTCCTCGCCGACTGGTTCTCGCTGCCCGTCGCGCTGACCACCGTCGCCCTGCTGGCCGCGGCGGCGGCCCTCATCGCGTACTCGGCGCGCAACGTCTCGGCGCCCGAACCGACGACCCCCACGGATGTCCCGGCCGATCGTCCGCGGGCGGGTGCGCCCGCGGACGCACCGGCTGTTCCGCGTCACTGACATCGAGGGCGTCATCGCCCGCCCGCGGACCCACGGCGCCGAACTCGTCGGCGAGTTGAAGCAGGGCCGGCTACCGGCCCTGCTACGTCCGAGGCCCGGAGGGCATCGTCGTCGGACCGGCCGAGCAGCCCGGCCGACGGCCCGAAGAGGGGCCCTCAGACCTCGGACGGCCGGGGCATCCGGCTGACGACCCGCACGAGCGGGGCCAGCTCGGGCTCCGACGCGGCGGCGTCGAGAGCCTCGCGCAACGCCTCGTTGTTGGTGGGGCGGGCCTCCTCCAGCAGGGCGAGGCCCGTGGCGGAGACGTTGGTGTAGATGCCGCGCCGGTCGGTCGGGCACAGATAGCGGGAGAGCAGGCCCCGGTCCTCCAGGCGTGTGACAAGCCGGGTGGTGGCGCTCTGGCTGAGGACGACGGCGTCCGCGACCTGCTTCATCTGCAGATGTCCGCCCTCGCCGTCGTGCTGACGGCTGAGAACGTCGAGCAGCGAGTACTCACGCACGCTCAGGGCGTGCGCGGACTGCAACGCGCGCTCGACGTGCGACTCGATTCTGCCGTGGAGCAAGGACAGCGCGCACCAGCCCTGAGCGAGGGCGGTGAGCGCCGGGTCGGTAGCGGTCATCGTTGTCACGCGTCCTTCCTTGGGAGCCTTCGGCGGCCGGCGAGACCTGCGTAACTATACCGCGTTTGCAATTAACCCGCGCATGCAATTATTGTGACCGCTCGTAAAGCGCTCCCGCAACTTCGTCTCGGAAGGCCACTCCCATGCCCATCGCGCTCCTGGCTCTCGCCATCGGGGCTTTCGGTATCGGCACCACCGAGTTCGTCATCATGGGTCTGCTGCCCGATGTCGCCGCCGACTTCGGCGTCTCGGTGCCCCACGCCGGATTCCTGGTCACCGGATACGCCCTCGGCGTCATGGTCGGCGCCCCGCTCATGACGGCCCTCGGCACCAAGATGTCCCGCAAGAACATGCTGATGCTGCTCATGGGCCTGTTCATCGTGGGCAACATCATCTCGGCCGTCGCACCGGTCTTCGCGGTCATGCTCATCGGCCGTGTGGTCGCCTCGATGGCGCACGGCGCGTTCTTCGGCATCGGCTCCGTCGTCGCCGCCGAACTGGTCGCCCCCGAGAAGAAGGCCGGCGCCATCGCCATGATGTTCACCGGTCTGACCGTCGCCAACGTCGTCGGCGTGCCGCTTGGCACGTTCGTCGGACAGAGCGCCGGCTGGCGCGTCACCTTCTTCCTCGTCGCCGCGCTCGGTGTCGTCGGCCTCGTGGGCGTGGCCCGACTCGTACCCGACACGCCGAAGCCCGAAGGTGTACACCTGCGCCACGAGCTGGCCGCCTTCAGACACGTACAAGTGCTGCTGGCCATGGCGATGACGGTGCTCGGCTTCGGCGGTGTCTTCGCGGCCATCACCTACATCGCGCCGATGATGACCGACGTCGCCGGCTACGCGGAATCGTCCGTGACCTGGCTCCTGGTCCTGTTCGGCCTCGGCATGGTCGTGGGCAACCTGATCGGCGGGAAGTTCGCCGACCGCAAGCTCATGCCGATGCTCTTCACCGCGCTCGGTGGCCTGACCCTGGTCCTGGCCCTGTTCACGGCGGGCGCGCACAACAAGATCACAGCGGCCGTCGCCGTGTTCCTCATCGGAGCCCTCGGCTTCGCCACGGTGCCCCCGCTCCAGAAGCGTGTACTGGACTACGCGCACGGGGCGCCGACCCTCGCGTCCGCGGTCAACATCGGCGCCTTCAACCTCGGCAACGCGCTCGCCGCCTGGCTCGGCGGCGTCGTCATCGCCTCGGGCTTCGGCTACACCTCGGCCAACTGGGTCGGCGCGACCCTCGCCGCCTCGGCCCTGGTCCTCGCCGTGGTCTCCAGCAGGCTGGAGCGCCGCGCCGCCGTACCGGACGAGGTCCCGGCCCCGGATCGGCGTTCCGTCGCGGCGCACCGCTGACCGCGCGCCGGCGACGTACCCCGCGCAACGTCGCCGGCGAGGTGTCCACACACACCGTCACCCCCGTCGCCCCCGGCGGATCGCAGGATCGACAAGGACAAGGGAGTTACCTCATGACCTCCATCCCCACCGTCACCCTCAACAACGGCGTCACCATGCCCCAGTTCGGCTTCGGTGTCTTCCAGGTCCCCGACGAGGAGACCACCGCCGCCGTCGCCACCGCCCTCGACGCCGGATACCGCAGCATCGACACGGCCGTGATCTACGGCAACGAACGCGGAGTGGGCCGGGCACTCGCCGACTCCGGCATCGCCCGCGACGAGCTGTTCGTCACCACCAAGCTGTGGAACGCCGACCAGGGCTACGACACCGCGCTCGCCGCCTTCGACGCTTCCCTGGACAGGCTCGGCCTCGACCACGTCGACCTCTACCTCATCCACTGGCCGACGCCGGCCCGGGACCTCTACCTCGACACCTGGCGCGCGCTGGAGAAGCTGTACGCCGACGGGCGCACCCGCGCCATCGGCGTCTCCAACTTCCGGCCCGCCCACCTGGAGCGGCTGCTCGGGGCCGCCTCGGTCGTTCCCGCCGTGAACCAGATCGAGCTCCACCCGGGCCTCCAGCAGCGCGAATCGCGCGACTTCCACACCCGCCACGGCATAGCGACCGAGGCGTGGAGCCCGCTCGCCCAGGGCGCCGTCCTCAAGGACGACGCGGTCACCACGATCGCCGCGCGACACGGCAGGAGTCCGGCCCAGATCGTCCTGCGCTGGCACCTGCAGATCGGCAACGTGGTCATCCCCAAGTCGGTCACCGAGGCCCGGATCCACGAGAACCTGGACGTCTTCGACTTCGAGCTCGGCGCGCGGGAGATCGACGCGCTGAGCGCGCTGGACCGTGGCATGCGTACGGGCCCGGACCCCGACACCCTCAACTGATCACCTCGACCGACACGGATGAGTAGCCGTACTCAGGCACATCAGTTCGGGCCGTCCCACGATGGAGGAACCCAACCGACACAGGAGAAACCCATCATGAAGTCAGGACGCCTGAACGCACTGGCCCGGCTCGCCCAAGGCCCCGCCAGGCTCGTCTACGGCAACCGGGCCTCGCGGATCTACCTCGCCGTGGTCGCCGCGACGGCGGTCTTCGTCGCCGTCGACACGCTGTTCGTGCACCACGACGACGCGTCGTTCGCCGGGATCTGGCTGTTCTTCCTCGCCGCGCCCAGCGTCTTCCTCTTCTTCGCCGGTGGATCCATGGTCGGCGAGTCGTTCGCCTCGTCGTCCGCGTTCGGCTACGTCGCGCTCATCGCCTCCGTACTCATCCAGGCAGCGGCCATCGGGGCGTTCGTCCGGCTGCTGAGCGACCGGACCGGCCACGCGCACACCGCCCGCACTCCCCGCGAGGCCTGATCCTGACGGATCGTCAGCCGAGCCAGCCCGGTCGCACCAACCCCGACTCGTAAGCCCTGACGACGAGTTGGGCCCGGTCGCGGGCACCGAGTTTCACCATCGTGCGGCTCACATGTGTCTTGGCGGTGAGCGGGCTGACGACCAGCCTGCGGGCGATCTCCTCGTTGGAGAGCCCGATCCCGACGAGCGCCATCACCTCCCGCTCGCGCTCGGTGAGTTCACCGAGTCCGTCGGAGGACGCGGGCACCTTGGAACGCGAGGCGAACTCCGCGATCAGCCGCCGCGTCACACCGGGCGACAGGAGCGCGTCGCCGTTCACCACCGCGCGGACGGCGCGCAGCAGTTCCGCCGGCTCGGTGTCCTTGACAAGGAAGCCCGACGCGCCCGAACGGAGCGCCTCGAAGACGTACTCGTCGAGTTCGAAGGTGGTGAGCACGACCACCTTCACCTGGTCGAGGCCGCCGTCCTCGGTGATCCCGCGGGTGGCGTCGAGCCCGTCCATCACCGGCATCCGGATGTCCATCAGGACGACGTCCGGGGCGAGTTCGCGCACTTTGCGCAGCGCCTCTTCACCGTTGGCGGCCTCCCCCGCGACCTCGATGTCCGGCTGGGCGTCGAGCAGGGCGCGGAAGCCCGCCCGTACCAGTGACTGGTCGTCGGCGAGCAGGACACGGATCACGGTGTCTCCTTGGGCTTCAGGGGCAGGGACGCCCGTACGCGGAAGCCCCCGTCCGGGCGCGCACCCGCCTCGATGGTGCCACCGAGGGCGGCCGCGCGTTCGCGCATCCCGACCAGCCCGTTGCCGCTGCCGCCGGCCTCGTCGCCGGTGGCCGGTCCCTCGTCGTCGATACGGAGGGTGAGCAGGCCGGCGCCGTAACCGACCTGGACACGCGCCGTACGGGAACCGGAGTGCCGCACCACGTTGGTGAGGGCTTCCTGGACGATGCGGAAGGCGGCGAGATCGGCGCCGGGCGCCAGGGCGACGGGCGCGCCCTCGTTCTCGAACTCGACGGTCAGACCGGCCGCCGCGGCCTGTTCGACCAGTTCGGAAAGCCGGTCCAGTCCCGGCGCGGGCGTGCGGGGTGCGTCGCCGGAGGTCCTGAGTGTGTCGAGGACCTGCCGTACCTCGCCCAGTGCCTCCTTGCTCGCGGCCTTGATGGTGGTGAGCGCGGTGCGGGCCTGTTCCGGGTCGGAGTCCAGGAGCGCGAGCCCCACGCCCGCCTGGACGTTGATGACCGAGATGGAGTGGGCGAGCACGTCGTGGAGCTCGCGCGCGATGCGCAGCCGCTCCTCGTCGGCGCGGCGCGCCTCGGCCGCGGCGCGCTCCGCCCGGTCGTGGATCCACTGCTCGCGGCGCACCCTGACCAGTTCGGAGCCGACGACAACGGCCACCACCCAGGCGGCGACGCCCGCTTCGGGCCCCCAGGGCGCGCCGGCGTCGCCGCTCGGCGGCAGGAAACGGTAGAGCAGATGGCCCACGAGCAGATGACCGGCCCAGAGCAGACCGATCGCCCACCAGGCCGCCGCACGGTGTCCGGAGACGATCGCGGCGAAGCAGGCGACCGCGACGGTGATGAAGATCGGGCCGTAGGGGTAGCCCGCCCCGAGGTAGATCATCGCCGACAGCGAGACGCCGAAGACGCAGAGGACCGGGTACCGGTGGCGCAGCAGGAGCAGCGCGGGGCCGGCGAGCAGCAGAACGCGGGCGAACGCGTCGAGCGGTTCCCGGTCCGGCTGCGCCTCCGCGGCGAAGCCCGTACCGGCCATGACGAAGACGGCGATCAGCACGCTGGTGAACCAGGGCAGCCGCGACAGTCTCCCGCTACGATCCGGGCCGTCACCGGCCCCGTCGGCGCCCACGCCCGGCACGAGCCCACCCCTGAGCCAGGGGGGACCGAATCCGGTGCGCCTGATCCGCTGTTCCATATCCGTCACGCTAGACCGGGCGACGGGTCCGGCGCGTCAGCCGGGCGTGGTCATCGCGCGTACTCCCCGTGGAGTACGGCGCGCCGGGCGCGGGCGGGCAGGGTGCGGGCCGGGCGTGCCGGGCCCTTGCCCGCGCACGGAGCGCGACCCATCTGGCCGGCTGCCCTGCCGCCCCGCCCTCCCGATCGGCACGGACTCGTGAACGAGCCCGGACACGACCTGGGGGTGTCTTCAAAGTCCCGCCGTCGGCGCGGGACGCGGCGGTGACATCGGCCGACGACGCGGCGGGCGGCGCCCCGCCGCGTTGTCGGAGTCAGGCAAGCACGCCCCGTACGAGCATGCCCCTCCGCCTTGCGACGCACCGCACCGGACACCGCGGGCCCCGCCCTGCGGGCGGACGGCGCCGCGCTGAAGTCGGTCCCCAGGGCGCGTCCGCGAAGCGGCGCCGCCATCTGCGGGGCGCGGCCCGCCGCAGCGGCCGACGTCACCGCCGCCCCGGGGGCCGAGCCTGGCTTCGCGGACACCTCCCAGGGGGCTATGTGGTGACCGCGCCGTCCTTCTGGTCCTTGTCGCGGTCGTCGTCGTCCCGCGCCGGCTCCCGTTCCTGTTCACGCTGAGCCTTCTCCGCGCTCTGGGCGGTGCCCGCCTTCTGGCGGTCGAGCACGTCCAGCGCGCGCCGGGCCAGCGGATGGGTCCGTACGAGACCGCCCAGCGACGTCACCCCGCGCGTGATGTCGGCGAACGCCTTCCAGGCGGGGCGGAATCCGGTGATCGCCGCGTGCAGCATCCCCGGCCTGCGCTCGAAGACGGAGAGCATCCGGCGGCCGACGCTCATCTCCACACCGAGACCCGCCTTGATCGCGAAGGCGTAGTTCAGCGCCTGTCGGCGGGCGTCCACCGCGTCGTGCGCCTCCGAGATGCGTACCGCCCACTCCCCCGCGAGCCGCCCCGACCGCAGCGCGAAGGAGATGCCTTCCCGGGTCCACGGCTCCAGCAGACCCGCCGCGTCGCCGCACACCAGCACCCGGCCGCGCGAGAGCGGCGAGTCGTCGCTGCGGCAGCGCGTCAGATGGCCCGAGGAGATCGCGGGCTCGAAGCCGGCCAGCCCCTGCTTGGCGACGAAGTCCTCCAGATAGCGCTTCGTCGCGGCGCCGTCGCCGCGCGCCGAGATGACGCCGACGGTGAGCGTGTCGCCCTTGGGGAACACCCAGCCGTAACTACCGGGCAGCGGGCCCCAATCGATGAGTACCCGGCCGGCCCAGTCCTCGGCGACCGTCGGGGGCACCGGGATCTCCAGCTCCAGACCGAGGTCCACCTGGTCGAGCTTCACCCCGACATGAGCGCCTATCCGGCCCGCACTGCCGTCGGCGCCGACGACCGCGCGCGCCAGGATCGTCTCGCCGTCGGCCAGGACCACGGCGACCGTACGGCGGTCGGGCACGGCCGGGCCGTGCTGCTGGACCCGGGACACCGAGGCGCCCGTGCGGAGCACGGCGCCCGCCTTCTGGGCGTGCTCCACCAGACTCGCGTCGAACTCGGGCCTGTTGACGAGCCCGAAGAGCATGCGCCGGGAGCGGCGGGTCCGGGCCAGCCGGCCGTTCAGCGAGAACGTGACCGCGTGCACCCGCTCGCGCAGGGGCAGTTCGAAGCCGGGGGGCAGCGAATCGCGCGAGGGGCCGATGATGCCCCCTCCGCAGGTCTTGTAGCGGGGCAACTCCGCCTTCTCCAGCAGCAGCACCTGACGGCCCGCGACAGCCGCCGCGTAGGCCGCGGACGCTCCCCCCGGGCCCGCGCCGACCACGACGACATCCCATACCGACCGGTCGTGCCCACCCGCCGGCCCGGCGTCGGGAACGGCCTCGGGACCGGCGTCGGGACCGGTCCCGGGCGCGCTTCCAGGTTCACTTCCGGCGTCTGCGTTCTCGCTGCTCACGATGTGCTTCTGCTCCTGATCCGACCGGTGGCCCTTGCTGTCGCACGGCATCCTACGGCGCCTTCGGGCCCAGTCCGTTGTGGGAGGATCGGCCCTGTCTTCGACGCACACACAAACACACAACGTCGCACCCGCCAGGAGCGTGCCCATGTCCGTCACTCCGATCGCCGAAACCGTCGCTTCGCTGATGCCCCGGGCACGGGTGGAACTCGCGGAGCTGGTGGCCTTCCGGTCGGTGGCGGATCCCGCGCAGTTCCCCCGCGACGAGTGCGAGGCCGCCGCCGCGTGGGTCGCCGACGCCCTGCGCGCCGAGGGCTTCAGGGATGTGGCGTCGCTCGACACCCCGGACGGCACCCAGTCCGTGTACGGCTTCCTGCCCGGCCCCGAGGGCGCCCCGACCGTACTGCTGTACGCGCACTACGACGTGCAGCCGCCGCTCGACGAGAGCGCCTGGGCCACTCCGCCGTTCGAGCTGACGGAGCGCGACGGCCGCTGGTACGGGCGTGGGGCCGCCGACTGCAAGGGGGGCTTTGTGATGCATCTGCTCGCGCTGCGCGCCCTCAAGGCGGCGGGCGGCGTGCCGGTTAGCGTCAAGGTGATCGTGGAGGGCTCGGAGGAGCAGGGCACCGGCGGTCTGGAGCGGTACGCCGAGGAGCACCCGGAGTTGCTGGCCGCCGACACGATCGTCATCGGTGACACGGGCAACTTCCGGGTCGGGCTGCCGACGGTCACGGCGACGCTGCGCGGGATGACGATGCTGCGCGTCCAGGTCGACACCCTCGAAGGCAACCTGCACTCCGGGCAGTTCGGCGGCGCGGCGCCGGACGCCCTCGCCGCGCTCATCCAACTGCTCGCCTCGCTGCGCTCGGCGGACGGCTCGACGACCGTGGACGGTCTGGCCGCCGACGCCGACTGGGACGGACTCGCCTACCCCGAGGCCGACTTCCGTAAGGACGCCAAGGTGCTGGACGGTGTCGGGCTGATCGGCCGGGACACCGTCGCCGACCGGGTCTGGGCCCGGCCGGCGGTCACCGTCATCGGTATCGACTGCCCGCCCGTCGTGGGCGCGACCCCGTCTCTCCAGGCGAGCGCCCGCGCGCAGATCAGCCTGCGGGTGCCGCCGGGCCAGGACGCCGCCGAGGCGACGAAGCTGCTCACCGCCCATATCGAGGCGCACACCCCGTGGGGCGCGCGGGTCGCGGTCGAACAGGTCGGGCAGGGCCAGCCGTTCCGCGCCGACACCACCAGCCCCGCGTACGCCTCGATGGCCGAGGCGATGCGCGTGGCCTACCCGGGCGAGGAGATGCAGACCGCCGGTATGGGCGGCTCCATTCCGCTCTGCAACACGCTGTCCGCGCTGTACCCGGACGCGGAGATCCTGCTGATCGGGCTCAGCGAGCCGGAGGCGCGGATCCACGCGGTCAACGAGAGCGTGTCACCGCGGGAGTTGGAGCGGCTGTCCGTGGCCGAGGCGCACTTCCTGGTCAACTACGCCCGGTCAAAGCGGGACTGACGGGCTGTCACGAACGGGGTCGGCGGACTCTGACGAGGAAGTTCGCGCGAAGGTTCACTCCGCCGTTCTGCGGACAGCGGAAATCGCCGTCAGCGAAGTGGTGCGCACGGCCCTTCCACACTGCATACATTCGACATATGGATCTCGTTGCGATCAGTCCACGGCTGCATATGCTCCGTTTCCCCATCGGTCAGGCGTACTTGTGGCAGGACGAGAACGAGCTGACTCTCATCGACTCCGGTCACCTGTACGCGGGACCGGAGATCGAGTACGCCATCCGCGATCTCGGTCTCACTCCCGGGAATCTGCGCCGTATCGTCCTCACCCACTGCCACCGCGACCATGTGGGCGCGGCGCAGGAGCTGGCGGGGCGGTACGGCGCCGAGGTGATGGCACACCGGCTCGACGCACCGGTCATCCGGGGCGAGTGGCCCGTGCCCGACCCGCTGCTCCTCGACTGGGAGGTCCCGCTGTACGAGCACGGGCTGACGGTGCCGCCCGCGCCGCCCACCCGGGTCGACCGCGAGCTGGAGGACGGCGACGAGCTGCCCTTCGGCGACGGCGCCCGGGTGGTGCACGTACCGGGGCACACGTACGGATCCATCGCCGTCCATCTGCCCTACCACGGTGTGCTGTTCACGGGCGACGCCGTGGCCGCCGCCGACCGCCGGGTGATGCTCGGCGTGTTCAACGTCAACCGCGAGAGCGCCAAGCGGTCCATGATCCGGCTGGCCGCGCTGGGTCCGTCGACGGTCTGTTTCGGCCATGGCGATCCGCTCGTCACCGACGCCACCACGGACGCCGCCTCCGTGCTGCGTGTGTCAGCCGACCGGGACACCGGCCTCCAGATTGAGCACGGTCCGCCTCTCCCGGGCACGTAGCGCCCAGCGCAACCTCTCGAAGCGGGCGGGCGGCAGCAGCGACGCCGCCTCGTCCTCGGTGACGAAACGCCAGCCCCGCAGCTCCGAGCCGGGCAGCAGCAGCCGCTCGGCGTCGTGCACGGGCAGCCGGCCGCCGTCGAAGAGCAGCCGCAGACCGCCGAAGCCCGGCGGTCTCGGCGGCTCCCAGTCGACCACCAACAGCCCCGGTACGTGGTCGAGTTCGATCCCGATCTCCTCGGTGACCTCGCGCATCCCGGCACGGGCGGGCGCCTCGCCGCGCTCGACCACACCGCCGGGGAACTCCCAGCCCGGCTTGTAGGTGGGATCGACGAGCAGCACCCGGTCCCGCTCGTCGAAGAGGAGCACACCCGCCGCGACGGTCTCCGCCGTCGGCTCGGGTGTCTGCACGATCTCGCAGAGCCCCGCCGTGCCCGCGTGGACGGCCTCGGCGACGACCGCCGCGCTCTGGGCCGGCGTGAGCCCTCCGGCATCGACGACGAGCGCGTCGGACGTGAGCCAGCCGAGCGCCGTGCGGTAGGGCTCGATGTGTTCGTACGCCCACTGCCGGGCGCGCTCGGTCCGAGCCGGGTCGTCGTCGACGCCGCCCGCCCCACCACCGGCGCGCCCCGCTATTCGCCCGCGCAAAATCGTTTCGTCCAGCGCCAGCAGCACATGCCGGACGGGAATGCGACGGGACGCCAGAGCGCCGAAGATCTCGTCCCGGTACTCCTGCCGCAGCAGCGTCATCGGGACGACGAGTACGCCGCCCACGTCGGCGAGCAGCGCGGCGGCCGTGTCCACGACGAGCCGGCGCCAGATGGGCAGGTCCTGATAATCACTCACCTCGGCGAGTCTCTTCGGCGGCAGCAGCTCCCGCAGCCCGGATCCGATCAGCCCGGGGTCGTACAGGGTGCTGTTCGGGATCATGTCGATCAGCTCGCGCGCCGTACTGGTCTTGCCCGCTCCGAACGCACCGTTGATCCAAATGATCACTCGTACTCCAGGACAGGAAGGCCGCTGAACAGCGGCGGAGCCGGATTCACAGGGCCGTCTGGGAGAGGCAAGGGGAAGGTCGGCGTCCATAGACAGGCACCCACCACCTCCTTCTCCCACACCCTCTGGAGATACCCAACTATCCGCTCCTCCATCGCGAGTGTTACCTCGCTCCACCTTCACGCCCGGTGAGGACATCCTGAAGAGAGTCTCCAACAATCACCGAGTCGCTGCGATCGAACCGCCCTCCGGGCGCCTTCTCCGCTCTCTCCTGGGCGATACGAACCAGCGCTGGCCGACGCGGGTTGTCCGAGGCATATCTCCCCACAGTCCCGTGCACCTTGGTCGGAGCACATGATCAGACTAAGGCCGCCCCCACATCTGGTGAATCTCCAGGTGAGCGGCTCAGTTCGAGACACCGTTCGAGGCCAGAAGACAAAGAACTTCCCAATAGGGATCTCAAGCCGCGAGCGTGACCGATGGTGCGGGCCGGTAGCACGCTCCGTGGCGGAGCATGGCCCGGAGAACGTTGGCCCGGCGGCGTGCGAGAGCGAGCACCGCTTGCTTGTGGCCCTTCCCCTCGTCGCGCTTGCGTTGGTAGTACGCCCGCGACGCGGGGCACGTCCTGATGCTCGCCATGGAGGAGAGGCAGAAGGCCCGCAGAAGACCGCGATGCTAGCGGTGGGGTCGGTGCATATTGCCGCTGGCGCGCCCGGAATCTCGTGGCACGGGGGCGAGGCCGGCGAAGCCGGCCAGACGGTCCGGTGTGCCGAACGCGTCCATGGAGCCGCCGGTCGCGGCGATGAACTCGGCTCCAGGCAGAGCGCCCATTTCTGGCAGGCTGCGGATCACCTCGGCGTGGGGATGTTCGCGGAACCGTGCCTCGATGAGTGCCTCGAGCGCGACTATCTCCTCGTCGAGGGCGATGACCCCCTTCGCTAGGCGAGCAATCATGGCGGCGGCCAGCTTCTCGCCCGGCAGGGAAGTCTGCCGGCCAACGGCGGCTTCCAGAGCGGCAGCGGCGATGGCTGCGGCGTTCTTGACCTTGCGGTTCCTCAGCCAGGTCTCGATGCGCTTGGCGCCGCTGCGACGGAGCGCGGCTGGGATCTGATAGCCGGTAAGCAGGAGAACTGGACCCCTGTTCGTCAGCGCAAAAGTCCGCTCCAACGCCGGGAAGATCTCCAGGAGTTGCGCTCGGAGCCGGTTGATCTGCCGGGTCCGGTCGCAGACGAGGTCGGTGCGTCGCCCGGTCAAGGTGCGCAGATCGACGGCAACCTCGTCGCCGGGCCGCAGCAGGCCGAGGTCATTGCGCATCCGGGCCTGGTCGGCGATGACGAAGGCGTCCTTGGCGTCGGTCTTGCCCTGGCCACGGTAGCCGGCGGATGCCTGGTGCACCGCCAGACCGGTGAGGTAGGTCATCGGCCGGCCGTGGCCCAGGAGCAAGCCGATCAACAGGGCCGCGCCGCCGTGATTGATGTCCACCGCCCACAGGACATCCTCGGAGAGCGCGAGCACGTCGCCGATGAGCTCCAGCAGGACCGGCTCGTCATGCAAGACCCGACATGACAGGAGGCGCTTGCCCTGAGCGTCGATCACCACGCCGTGGTGATGTTCCTTGCCGATGTCCACTCCGGCCCATATCTGGGGCACGGCCACCTCCGCCAGCCCGTCGTCTCACATGGGTCCCAGCAGACGACCTCGCCGGCGTTGTCCTACGAAGCGATCAAGTCGCGTACCCCTATTAGCGGTCGAGTCGTCGCGGGGCTCCGGGCGGCCAAGTTCTTTGAGCCCGGTACGAGGGCGACCCTCCGCCTTGCGATGTGCCGTGTCTGACGCCGCGCGCCCGCCGTGGACTCGGGACAGCCCTTAGATACCGACAGCGTGAAATCCGCCGTCCACCCAAATCATGGACCCAGTAGTAGCGGGCAACCAGTCGGAGAGCAGAGTACATACGGCCTTGCCAACGGGTTCAGGGTCATCGACCTTCCACCCAAGAGGAGCCCGAGCTCCCCACTGTTCCTCGATGTCCTCGGATCCGGGAATGGACCTGGCGGCCATAGTCCGAACTGGACCAGCGGCGACAAGATTCACCCGAATTTGCATGGGCCCCAACTCCTTGGCGAGGTACCGCGTAACGGACTCCAAGCCGGCCTTGGCAACCCCCATCCAGTTGTAAGCGGGCCAAGCCTGCCGTGCATCGAAGTCCATCCCCACCACCGAAGCCCCTTCACTCAGCAGCGGAAGAACGGCGCGCGTCAAGGACATGAACGAATAGGCTGAAACATGAACGGCGGTGGCGACATCTCCCCAAGGCGCCTCCAGGAAAGAATTACCGAGACAAGAAGCCGGGGCGAACCCGATCGAGTGCACCACACCGTCCAGACCGGACACGTGCTCGGACACCTTGCCGGACAATGATTCCAGGTGCTCGGAATTGGTAACGTCCAGTTCGATCACTGGAGCGGGTGTGGGCAGCCGCTTGGCGATCCGTTCGACCAGGCTGAGCCGACCGAATCCGGTGAGCACCACTTCAGCGCCCTGCTCCTGGGCGATGCGTGCCACGTGGAACGCGATCGAGGCGTCCGTGAGAACGCCGGTGATCAGCAGTCGCTTGCCGTCGAGCAGTCCCGTCACAATCTCTCCCTGTGAATAGAAGTGAGTCAGTGGCCCATTCCGAGGCCGCCATCGATCTGACGCCCAGCACTCCGTCCGGTGCGTTCGAGGTGCGGTGGGTCACTGCGACTCTGTCTCCCTGATCGGCGAATTCCCGCGCTATCGCCAGACCAATGCCTCGGTTACCACCCGTGACCAATACCGATCGCGCCATGTCCTGTTCACCCACTCCCTCTGCTCGGACCCGAGAGTTGGTAACCGAGATTCACTGGGGCGCCGAGGATGCGTAACAGGTGCCATAGAATTCATGACGGTAGCCCAGCTTTTGGTACCACTTTTCCGCCCCGGATCCCGCTTCCACCTGAAGAAACAAGAATTTGGCGCCGGCTTCGAACGCAATCCTTGAACACTCATTCATCAGGGCACTGCCCACACCTTGACGGCGTGCGTCGGCCACCGTTCCAAGTGCGTAGACCGCCGCGTAGGTGCCGGTCACCATGAGAACAACGACTCCCACGGCTCTCCCGCCAGCCCTCGCGAGTAGGTAGAATTTCTCATACTTCGGGCTTGTGACATCGAAGCTGCGACTCAAGGCATGGATGTAGCTTTCGTCCAGCGGCCCGTACAGATCCACGGCGTCATCGCTGGAATATGCCGAGGAAAACGCAGACAGAAATTCTTCCCGCATTTCGCCGATTACGCTCTCCATCTCTATACCCGTTGCGTCATTGGCGCTTTCTCGCAGCCTTGTCTCACGAAGCATCCAAGAGTCGCATGCATGCTGTGAGAATTCCGCGATCTCACCTCGCCCCACAGAGGAGAGGGGGGTCAAATACAATGCCGGCTGCCGGTCGCGACTATACAACTTCTCGCTGATTGAGCCGAGAGAGGACGAGTCGAAATCACCCTCGGGACAGAAGAAGTTGTAGTAGGGATCCGTAATGAGATCGCTCAGAACAAGGTGCCCGAGCGGAGTCACGTGCCGATCGGAGCAGAACATTCCCAGGAGGAAATCATGATGCAGTCCGAGTAACGTACTGATCCTGGAATTATTCATGCAATCCTCCCGCGATTATCCGTCGCATGTCGTGGATTTATGACTTGAACGCAGCTCAGAGAGCGTGTTGGAGAAGCGGCAGCTCGCTCAGCTGGCAGTGATCGAGCCGCCGCTACCCCCAAGCCACGACAGGTGGGAGAGGCCGCGGGACCAGGTGTACTTCCGTGTTCATGACGGGTCACCCTGACTCCAGGTCGGCCATCTTGATCCACTCCCCCCCGTCGGCGACGACGGCCTCCCCGGTGATAAAGCTGGCCTTCGGCGAGGCCAGGAAGGCGATCACCTCCGCGATCTCGACGGGCTCGGCGACGCGCCTCAGGAAGTTCCCGTCCGTCGGACCCTCGGGCAGGCCGATCTCCTCGAAGTACGCGATTGCCGGCGGGGTCCGGACCCACCCCGGCAGCACCGCGTTGACCCGGATGCCGAACTGGGCAAGGTCGGCGGCGGCGTGCTTGGTGAACGCGACCAGGCCCGCCTTCGACACACCGTAGGGAGCCGTCTGCGGGGCGGCCTGGATCGCGCTGATTGACGCCACGTGCACCACGGCCCCTCGGGTCCGCCGCAGAGCGGGCACCGCGGCGACGGTCGTCGCGATCGACCCCATCAGGTTCGTGCCGAGTACGTGATCCCATTCGGCGGCCGGCAGGTCTGCCACGGGCCCGGGCTTGCCGACCACACCATGTGCGTTCACCAGCACGTCGAGCCGGCCGAACGTGGACACCACCTCGGCCACCGTTGCCGCGGCGGCCTCCCGCGAGGCCAGGTCGGCGCGTACGGCGTGCACAAGGGGTAACTCGCGAGCGGCGCGGTCGAGACGCTGCTGGTCGCGCCCGCACACCGCGATGGCGTACCCGCGCTCGCTCAGCAGGCGGGCTGTGGCCAGACCGATCCCACTGGTGCCTCCGGTGACGAGGGCCACCGGGGTGTCCGACGAATCCATGATTTCCTCCTTGCTCCCCGCCGGGGAGCGGTCACGTGCGCAGCGCGCACAGGTAGGTCTGGGTGGCCCGGCACACCACCGGCCCGTCGAGCTGCTCGATCTCAACCCCGAGGACGAGCTCGTACCAGGAGCGGGCCCGGGGCCGCGCGTCGGCGAGACGAAAGTGGCCGCGGACCCCCTTGCCGGTGGGGAGGGGCGCGCGGAAGCGCACGCCGTCGAGACGGTGGTTCACCGTCCGGAGCGCGTCGGTGACGGTGAACGCCTCCGTGGACATGATCGGGATCAGCGACAGCAGCAGGTGACCGTGGACGATCGTGCCCCCGACGGGGCGGGCCCGCCCGGGGTCGACGTGAATCCATTGGTCGTCCCCGGTGACCCGGGCGAAAGCGTCCACGAGGTCCTGGTCGATCAGGTGGTCCTCGCTGGTGCCCAGCATCCGTCCCACATGATCGGGCAGCTCCGCGGTCGTGAGCACCCGGGGGCTGTCGGCCCGGCTCACGTGACCACGGCGACGACGGCCGTCGAGCGCCCCGACCAGTGCGAGCGGCCGGGCGGAGGGCCGACGCTCTCGACCACGTTGTGCGGTGCGTGGTCCGGCTCCGTCTCGCGGCGCTCGGGGCCCGGTGCGGCGAGGAAGCCGTCGCGCGGCAAGGCGGTGGGCGTGAGCCCGTCGCTCCGCACGGTCCGCGCGCCGGCCTCGGTGGTGTTGGTCATGTTTGTCATGTCAGAAGCCCAAGCGCTGGCGGTAGGTCGCGAGGGTGCGCAAGAAGCCTTCGACCTGCTCCTCGGTGTGGCCGGCATGCGGTATCAGCCGCAGCAGCGCCTGATTTCGGGGGACCGCCGGGTAGCAGAAGACCGGCACGAGGTAGCCGTCCTTGACGAACCACTCGCGCATCGTCAGCGCGGCGTTGTCGTCGCCGACCGGCACCGAGAGCACGTAGGACGCGGCCGGAGTGGTGGGCATGCCCATCTCGTGCATGTCTGCGCGCAGCCGGTCGGCCCGCGCCAAGTAGTCGTCGACTATCGACGGGTCACTCTCCAGGGCGTGGATGGTGCGCTCGGCAACGTGGGCGGTGGGTGGCTGGATGGCCGCGGTGAACATCGAGGTGCCGGAGAGCACCTCGAACGCGTCAATGGCGTGCGCCGGCCCGGCAAGAGCACCGCCCTCCAGACCGACGGCCTTGGACAGCGAGACCATGACGAAGTCGGCCCGCTCCCGGATCGCGGCGTACTCCGCGGCGAAGGGCCGGTGGGACGGCCCGTAGAGCATGAAGCCGTTCGCGTCGTCGACCATGCTGATCGCGCCATGGCGGTCGCACTCGTCGAGGAGTTCAGTCACCGGAGCCATCGAGCCGTCGGCCGAGTAGACGCTCTCGATGATCACCACGACCTTCTTCGACCGGACGCGGTTCAGGACGCGGGCCAGGTCAGCGACATCGTTGTGCCGGAACGCGTGGACGAGGCGTCCGTGCCTGAGGCCCTCGACGGCTTTCCAGATGGACCAGTGGGAGTCCCGGTCGATTACGAAGACCGTGTCGCGGTTGTGCACCTCCAGCTCGGTGTCAAACCGGGCGGAGTGGCTCATCGCGTGGACGAAGCCGATGTTGGCCAGCATCCCGGTCGCGAAGGTGATGGCCCGCTCCTTGCCGGTTTGGCGGGCGATGGACTCCTCCAGTGCCTGATGCGGGCGGCAGATGCCCTGGGTCATCCGGGAGCCACCGGTGGTCAGGCCGTACGTGTGGGCCGCGTCGGCGAACTCGCGGGTGAGCGAAAGGCGCCGTCCCAGGTCGAGAAAGTTGATGCTCGCGAAGTTCACCAGCTCACGGCCGTCGCGGACGATCGTGGGCCCGACGACGCCGTCTACCACCGGCGGGCGGGAGATCATCTCGTAACCGGTCGCGTCGACGAATTCCGCGAAGGCCCATGGGGCGAGGCGGTCGTTGGGGTGGGAGGTGCTGGTCATGGTGTGCTGTCTCCTTCGGCGGGGGCATGGGACGGGGGGCTCCAGCTCCGGACTCGCCTTCATGTCCGCCGGGGAGGCGGCGCGGCGCTTCCTCGGTCCGGCTCGGGGCCGTAGGCGCGTGGACGCCCAAAGCCCCACGTAGCGCGGTCCGGGCACGGTTGGACACCACCACCGGATGCGAGGAATGGGTACTCCTCGGTGAGCGCGGCCACCCGGTGGGCAACCGTGGCCAGCGTGAAGGGCTCGGTGCCCACCCCGTGGAGGCGGGCGGTCGTGTGAAGGTCGTTGTCGGCGTTCATCAGGCGCGGCACGGTCTGGTGGCGCAGCGGGGAGATCTGTGCGGGACGACGGTGCGCGGCAGTTCGTCATGCGCGAGCAGGGTGTGCACGCCGCCCATGCCGGTGCCGGCCGCCACGCCGAGGCGCCGGGTCCACCGCGTTGTCAGCTTGGCGTCTCCCCCCGTCTGTCGGGCGTCGATCACTACCACCCGCTCGCAACGTTCCAGTCGGCGGACCTCCGCTCCGAGCAGGTTCTCGGTCGGCGAGCAGGCGCAGTTGACCGGCAGTTCGTCGTCCATGTCGTCTCCGCCGTCCCTCGTTCGCCAATCTCGTTGTGCGGTTCCGGCCGGTCGCCCGGGCCGGTCTATGTACCCCTGAGGTCAGCTCTGGTTGGCCGCGATGTAGCGGACCGCGTCGTCGACCGTATTGGCCATCTCGTCGTCGGGGATCTTGACCCCGAACCTGTCTTCGGCCTGGACCACGATCTCCACCAGCGACAGCGAGTCGATGTCCAGGTCGTCCACGAAGGACTTCTCCGGGGTCACGTCGGCCGCCGTCACACCGGCGATCTCCTCGATGATCTCGCCGAGATCGGCCAGGATTTTCTCGTTCGTCGCCATCTGCTGTGTTCCTTCCCTGAGTTGCTGGATGCGAATTGCGGTCACGGACAGATCGCCACTTGGGCCGCCTGGGGCAGCCGGCTCGCCGTGGCCGTCACCGTGGTCCGAGGTGGCGGATCGTGGCCGCCGGCCGAGTGCCCGTACGGGAGGGACGTGCCGCTCGACCGGGATTGCGTCAGCCGTCACAGCGCGCTCCGAGGCGTACGGACGACGAGGGCCGCGTTGTGCCCCCCGAAGCCGAACGAGTTACTCAAGGCCACCCTCATGCCGTCGTGGGTCTGCGCCTCGTGCGGTACGAAGTTGATCTCCGGGTCGATCGGTTGGTGGCAGTTCACCGTGGGTGGCACGGTGCCGGTGCGCAGGGCCTGGATCGCGGCGACCAACTCCACCGCCCCGGCCGCCCCGATCATGTGCCCGGTCACCGACTTGGTGGAGCTGACCGGGATTCTGGTGACCCGCTCGCCGAGGACCTCGCGCAGGACCGCTGTCTCGACGGCGTCGTTCAGCAAGGTCCCGGTGCCGTGGGCGTTGACGTAGTCCACTTCGTCCGGCACCACCCCGGCGTCGCGCAGCGCGGCCTCGACCGCCAGGCGCGCGCCCCGGCCCCGCGGGTGTGGCGCGGTCCAGTGGTGGGCGTCGGAGCTCGCGCCGTAGCCGGCGAGCTCGGCGAGCACCACCGCGCCCCGGGCTGCGGCGGTCTCGGCCGCCTCGAGCACCACCACCGCGGCGCCCTCGCTCATGACGAACCCGTCGCGGTCGGCGTCGAACGGACGGCAGGCTGCGGTCGGGTCGTCGTTGCGCGTCGAAAGGGCGCGGGCGTTACCGCTGCCCGCGAGGTCGAGCGTAGTGAGGCAGGCGTCGGCACCACCGGCCACGACCGCGTCGGCGTCCCCGCCGCGGATCATGCGCACCGCGGCGCCCAACGCGTCGGAGCCGCTGGCGCACGCCGTGCTCTGGGCCCGGCTCGGACCCTGCGTGCCCAGGCGCATGCTGATCTCGCCCGCGGCACTGTCGATGGCGGTGGTGATCGGGGTGAACGGGCTGACCGCCCGCGCGCCCTTGTCGCGCAGCGTGTTCACGGCGCGGCCGAGGGACGCGACCGGGCCGTAGCCGCTGCCGATGATGACGGCGATCCGCGGGGCCCGCTCCTCATCGACTACGAGCTTGGCGTGTTCGCACGCCTCCAGCGCCGCCGCGAGGGCGAACTGGGCGTAGGGGTCGGTGCGCCGCCGGACCGGCGCCGGCATGTAGCGGGCCGGGTCGAACCCGCGGACCTGGCCGCCGATCCGCACCCCGAGCCCGGTCACGTCGATACCGTCCAGGGTGGCGATGCCGCTGCGGCCGGCCAGCATCGCGGCCCAGGTGTCGTGGACGGTGTGGCCCAGCGGCGTCACCGCCCCGTATCCGGTGACGACCACCGTGCGCGCCGCGCCGCTCATTGCGGGACCACCTCCGCGTCGCGGATGGGCGGGGGGATGTCGTCGGGGGCGACCGGCACCATGAGCACCGCCGTCCCGCCCTGTGCGCAGATTTTCCGCGCGGTGCGCACCTCGTCGGTCAGCGCGTCCTTGTCGCGCAGCACCCGGTGGTGAATGCGTGACTTGTCGATCACGGGCGGCGGCGCGTCGGGACGCGTGAAGGGGTAGCGTTCCGCGTCGAGGCCGAGGCGGGCGCGCTGGGCGTCCAGCCATCCGTAACCGCCGTTGCACAGCACCACGTAGAGGACGCCGCCGTGGAAGCCGGCCGCCGCCTCGATGTCGGAACGCGCCGCGAGGAAGGCCCCGTCCCCGATGAACGCGGTCACCTCGTGGTGCGGCGCGGCGCGCTTGACCCCGATCGCCGCGGCCGCCCCGAAGCCCAGCGGGGTCTGCTCGGAGGGCACGATCGAGCCGCCGCCGGCGCGGAAGGGGTAGCAGTAGGACCACATGTCCTGGAGGCCGTTCTCAGCCACCAGAACCCGGGGCTCGCTCGCCGTGGCGTCCAGCGCGGCCAGCAGCTCGGCGATGCGCACCCCCGGCAGCTCCGCCGCGCGGTCGCGCTCGGCGTCGGCCTCGGCGGCCATGGCCTTGCGGGCGACGGCGATCTCCCGCGCCCATGTCTCGGTGTGGCCCCGCTGCCCGTCCGCGTGGGCCTCGTCCAGCGCCCGCGACCACGCGACCACGGCGCGGCGGGCGTCGCCGAGCACACGCGGGCCCGAGAACTCGGCCGACAGGCCGCCCGGGTCGATGTTGACCTGCACGACCGGCACCGGGGGCCACGGCGTGCCGCCCTCGGTGACGGTCTCCTCCAGCCGGCCGGCCAGGGAGATCACGAGGTCGCAGGTGGAGAACAACTCGCGTGCGGGCGTCGAGGCGTAGAGGCCCGCCACGCCGCAGAACAGCGGGTGATTCTCGTCGACGATGCCCCGGCCGGACGCGGTGGTGAACAGTGCCGCGCCCAGGCCCCCGGCGAAGCGCTCGACTGCCCCGTCCGCGTTGTGGTGGCGCATCCCGCCCCCGACCAGCACCACTGGGCGCCGGGCGGCGAGGACCGCCGCTGCCGCCGGGCTGCCGGTGACCGGGGACGGCCCGTAGGCCAACGGCTCGGGCATGCTGGGCCACGGGCCCGTCCGCACGACCTCCGCCGTACGGACGTCGTCGGCTATCTCGAGGTAGACCGGTCCCGGCGGAGGCCCCGAGGTCAGGGCGAGTGCTTTCACAGCGGCGGCAACGACGCGGTCGGGATGGCCCACTCGATAGGCCCACCGGACCAGCGGCGCCACCGCGGCGACCTGGTCAAGTTCCTGGAACCCGCCGCTGCCCCGGCTGCGTTCCGCTGTGCCTGCGGCGAGCAGCAGGACCGGCGCCCCGGACTCCCTTGCCTCCAGCAGCCCGGTCGCGGCGTGCGTGACCGCCGGGCCCTTGCCCAGCGCGCACACGGCGGGCCGGCCGGACTGGAGCGCGTAACCGGTCGCCATGTACACCGCGTTGCGCTGGTCGCGGCACGGCACGAGGTCGACGCCCGCGGCGTCGAGGGCGCGCAGCAGCTCCATGTCGTCGCCGGGCAGCCCGAAGCAGGTGTCCACACCGGCAAGCACGAGCAGGTCGACGATCGCCGACCACGCGCCCTCGTACCGCGCCCCGTCGCCGGTCATGACCGACCGGCCGTGACCGGGCCGACCGAGGGCAGGTACTCGGCCGCCGCCTTGGACATGAGCAGGGGTTCGGAGCGCCGTTCTCCGCCGTAGGCGAGATAGTTCGCCATCATCCCGAGGCCCCCGAAAGGCCTGTTGCCGTTCTCGGCGTCCAGCAGCGTCTGGTCGAAACAGACCCGGTGCCGCCTGGACAGCACCTCAACCGTCTCCGGGTCGGTTCCGTACACCATGGCGCCCAGCGCGCGCTCGCCGACGTACGGGCTCGACAGCCGCTCGCGCAGGCGCTTTCCGTCGGGATAGGCGACGACGTTGAACACCGGGGCGAACATCTCGTCCAGGGGCATCTTGTCGTCGAACCCCCATTCCAGGATGGTCGGTTCGACCCGCCGTGCCCGCAGGTCGAGCCGCCCGCCCTGGCGGATGAGGCTCGCGTAGCGCACGAGGTAGTCCGAGCACTGGCTCAGGGCCCCGTCGTAGTACATCGGCCCGTAGTCGGAATCGGGGTCGGAGTTGGCGCCGTAACGCAGCGACGAGAGTTTGGCCGAGAGCCGTTCGATGAACTCGCGCGACCGTTCCTGGGGTACGAAGATGGCGTCCGGGCCGTAGCAGTCCTGCCCGGAGTTGTAGAGCCTGATGGTCACGAGGTCATGGACGGCGTGCTCGAAGTCGGCGTCGGCCGCGACGACGAACGGGTTGAGACCCTGGCCGAAGAAGAGGAACAGCTGGTCGTCGGCCAGCCCTTCGCGCACGGTCTCGGCGTTGGCGTAGCCGCCGGTGAACACGATGAGATCGGCCTCACGGACCGGCCCGGTGACGAACTTGCGCTGGGACAGCGCGGAGAGCTCGATCGGCAGGCCGTGCACCGGGGCGAGCAGGGCGTGCAGCCGCCGCGCCTGATTCCCGATCTGCGAGGACGGCCGGAAGGTGACGGTCTCGGTGTAGAGGGACGCCACCAGCAGATAGAGCGCGTAGGCGTACAGCGGAATGTTCGACGGCATGAACACCGCCGCGCGGGGTATCCGGCCGGGCCGGAAGAGGCGGATCTCCTCCTCCGCCCCGTCGAGGGTGGACAAGAACGAGCGTATCTCCGCGACGGCCGTGTGGTGGGGCGAGACCTCGGTAAGGATCTCCAGCACCGCGTCCTCGTTGTCGTGCACCCAGCGGCGGACCGCGCGCAGCGCGTCGAGCCGGTCGGCGAAGGGGATGGGTTCCTCGGCGGGGTGGGATGCGGAGCTGTCGCCGTCGGCCGTGTCGGAGGATGTGGACAGTACTTTCATGGCAAGGGTCTCCAGAGCGGCGGGGTCGGGCTTTCCGGTGTTGGACAGAGGGAACTCAGTGACCACGAGGACGTCGTCGGGCTGCTCGTAGCGGGCGAGCACCGCGCGGAACGCCCGCTTCCAGTACGAGTGCCCGCGGCCTTGCGCGTCGGCCACCACAAAGACCAGGCGAGCGCCGCGGCGCTCGTCGTCCAGCGCGACGACCTGGGTCGGGGACCCGGCCGCCTCGGCCAGCTCGGCGAGATGGTCGGGGTAGAGCGTGTGGCCGTCGCGGTGCACGGCGCGCTTGCGACCGATCGGGATCACCCGGCCGTCGTCGTCGAGCAGGCCGATGTCACCGGTGTGGTGTACGGGGCCGGGCACCGGGACGATCTCGCCGTCCTCGCGGAGGTGACCGGTCATCAGACCGCCGCTGCGCACCACCAACTCGCCGAGCTGCCCGCTCGGCAGGGACCGGCCGGTCTCGTCATGGACCTCGACGACCACGCCGGGCAGCGGCCGGCCGCACCGGACGGGGTCGGACGGGGAGGCGAGGGCGATGTTGCCGACCTCGGTCGCCCCGTAGCCGTCGAGCAGGGGCCGGCCGGTGCTGGCTCTGAAGCGGGCGGCCAGCGACTGCCCGAGCGGGGCGCCCCCGACGCACCAGGCTCGGACCCCGCTCAGCGCGTCCCGGAACGCGGGTCGGCCGTCGAACAGGTTGAGCAGGCTGTGATAGGTCGGCGGGGTGGCGTCGACGATCGAGAGCCCGTGCTCGGCGCCGGCCTCCAGCGCACTGTCCAGGCGCGTCGACGGCCCGTAGACCACGAGCGTGCCACCGCCCAGCCACCAGCACAGCACCAGCGACAGCCCGTACTGATGGGAGTAGGGCAGGACCGGCAGCAGGACGTCGTCGGTTCGGTAGCCCATCCGCTCGGCACTGAGGGTGAGGTTGTCCAGGATCGATCGCCCGGAGCGCACGATGCCCTTCGGCGTGCCGGTAGTGCCCGAGGACCACGAGATGACCGCGTCCCGTCGCTGCGACCAGGCCGTGAGATCCGGCACCTCGTCGGGATGGCTGTGGGGCTCGGGGGCCGGACCGGGCTGCGACGACGTGCCGTCGATCTCCAGCACGGCCCGGGTGCGTTCCCGGACCGACGCGCGGTACTGCTCCGTGGCCCGGTGGTCGCACAGGACCACCGAGGCGTCCAGGTGGGCCAGGGCCAGCAATGCCACCACCCAACCAGGCGAATTGGGACCACACATCATCACCCGCGACCCCGGCCCGATTCCTCGACGGACAAGAGAATCCGCCTCGGCACGCACGCGATTGATGATCTCGCCGGTCTCCCACGTGGTTCCGTCAGGCACGAGTAATCGCCTGAAAAGAAGCATCGGACCCCTCCAGGGTGTCTGTGTATGGATATCGCCGAACAGGCGCGGATTCTCGGTGGTCTTCGGCGCCTGCCAGGGGATTCTTAATCGCAGAACACGCGCGCTCCGGATCGAATCAACGTGCGGCCAGAGACTGTTGCCGCATATCTGTCCCGTGTGGACGTGGACGTGGAGGTGCGACGGCGCCTTGGGTGTCTCTGTGGGTGTCGCCGCCACTACCGAGAACACGTCGCCGAATGCCGCAGTGGTTCACTCGGTGAGAAATCGAGGACCGCAAAGGCGGGCGATACGCCTTCGGAGCGGCCGCCTCACTCCACAACGCGGGGATCTCGCGCAAGGCATCCACGGTCATCCGCGCGACTCGCCCGGCCGGCACTTCGCCCTCCGCCCGCCGCCCTATGCCCGGGAGCCGCGATGAACCGTGCGCTCCCCCCGGTACGTGTTGAGTGCGTGACTCAATCCCATTCGAGCCTCGTGCACCCAAACCAGCAGACAACCCATGCGAGTTGGACGGAGCCTCAAAGCATCGGCCATGAAGGCGTGGCCGTCGCGCGATCCACTCGCGCGACACGGCGCCCCTGCGAGTCGAGTCCTGGAGCTCAGCGGCGTTCGGCCCGGACATGACAGGACTGGGTGAACCGGAGTGGGGTGCCCCGATGCGGGCGGCCCGACCGCACCTCGGCACGGGCACCGAAGGTCACGGTGCGGTCGACGATTACAACAAGGACCGGCCGGCGGGCCCCATGTATGTGCAGCGGGCTTACGAATACGGCCGGTCGGGCGTGCAGAGCTATATGGGGCTCCCGGTCTGCCTGACCCCTGAGGACCTCGTGGCCGGCGAGATCGACGTGGCTGCGTGCGGCGTGCCCTGGGACGCCACCGGCACCGGCCGCAGCGGCGCCCGGCGTGGCCCGGTCGCGCTGCGCACGAGCGGGACGAACTCCACCCCCGAGTTCACCCTGCCCGACCTGCACACCCGGGTGGACCCCTTCAAAGTGCTGCGCTGCGCGGACTACGGCGACTCCCCGACCGCTTCCGGCAACACCCCCGAGACCTTCGAGGAGATCCGTAAGTTCGTCACGACCATCCTTGAGGCCGGAGCCCGCCCGCTGGTACTGGGCGGCGACCACGGCATCACCTGGCCGTGCCTGACCGCCGTGGCCGACCACCTCGGCCACGGCACGGTCGGAGTCATCCACCTGGGCGCGCACACCGCCATGGAGCCGGTCGAGGGCTGGGACATGGGCAGCGCCCGCAGCGCGCTGCGCCGCACGGTCGAATCGGGTGTGATCCGCGGCGAGCACGTGGTCCAGCTCGGCGCCCGCGGCTTCGACACCAGCGCGGGCCTCCGGTCCTGGCTGAACGACAACGGCGTACGCGTCCACCTGGCGGCCGAGATCGATCAGCGCGGCATCGAGAGCGTGGTCGACCAGCTGATCGCCGAGGCCACCGTTCCTGGAGCGCCCGCCGGTTACTACCTGTCGATCTCCATCGACGTGGCCGACCCGATGTACGCCCCCGGCACAAGCAGCCCCGAACCGGGCGGGCTGCGCAGCACCGCCCTGCTGAGCAGCATTCGCCGCATCGGCGCCGAGCTCGATCTCGTCGGCGTTGAACTCGTAGAGCTCAACCCTCAGTTCGACAACTCCGGCCAGATCACCACACTGCTGGCCCACCGCACTCTGCACCACGCCCTGACCGGGATGGCCATGCGACGTCTCGGAATCACCCAGCGCGACTGGCTCCACCCCGACGCCCTTGACCACGGCCTCACCGACCTTCCCGGAGACCGATCATGACCGGCACACACGACAGTCCTGACCACTCCGACCACCAGGCCGGCGACCACGCGAACGGTCACCACCACCACCCGATGTGGCCCGAAGGGTTCTGGGCCCAGCCACCGCGCCTGGGGGCGGGCCTGGAAGGACATGGTGCCGTCGACGACTACAACAAGGACCGCAAACCCGGCCCCCTTCACATCAACCGGCGCTACGAGGGCGGCCACTCGGGCATCCAGACCTTCGCCAAACTGCCGGTCTGCCTGACACCCGAGGATCTCGCCGTCGGCGAGATCGACGTCGCGGTGTGCGGGGTGCCCTGGGACTCAACCACCAGCGGCCGGAGCGGCACCAACCATGGCCCGCTGGCAATTCGCTCGGCGGACTACCTGGGCGGCTACGGCCGCCCTCATCTGAGCCTGGACACCGGCGTGGACGCGTTCGACGTGCTCAACTGCTGCGACTACGGCGACGCGCCGATCAGCGTCGGGAACACCCCAGTCACCTTTGAGGGCATCCGCAAGTTCGTCGGCACCATCGTCGATGCCGGCGCGATCCCCCTCATCCTGGGCGGCGACCACGCGATCACCTGGCCCTGCGCCACGGCGGTCGCCGACCACTGGGGTCACGGCAAGGTCGGGATCGTCCACTTCGACGCCCACGCCGACACCGGCGCCGACGCCCCGCAGAGCCTGGCCAGCCACGCCACACCCATGCGCAAGCTCATCGAGTCCGGGGCCGTGCCCGGCGCGAACTTCGTTCAGGTCGGTCTCCGGGGCTACTGGCCCGACCCGGAGACCCTCGACTGGATGAAGGAACAGCGGATGCGCACACACTTCATGGCCGAGATCGAACGCTTCGGGTTCGACCACGTCCTCCAGCGCGCCGTCGACGAGGCCCTCGACCAGGCCGACCACCTCTACCTGTCATTGGACATCGACGTCGCCGACCCCGCCTTCGCCCCGGGCACCGGCACGCCGGAACCGGGTGGGCTGACCAGCACCGAGATCCTGCGCGCGGTCCGCAGGCTCTGCGCGGAGGTCGGCATCGTCGGCATGGACATCGTCGAGGTCTCCCCGCCCTTCGACGACAAGAGCCAGCTCACCTCCCTGCTGGCGAACCGCGCCGCCCGCGAAGCACTGACCGGGACGGCGATGCGCCGCCTGGGCGTCACCGGCAGTGCACACCCGACGCCCGCAGCCTCGAACACGGCACCCCGGCCGGCCTTCGGGCATCAGGAGCCGGGGACATCAGGAGCGGGCACATCAGGCCCGGCCGGCTGACCACCCGCCGGGACCGGACCACGGCCGCGCGGACGAGCCCGCGGTCCACTTGTCCGGAAACACCGCCGTGGTCATCACGGTCAACATCCACCAGGGTTCCGACCGGCGTCAGCACGCCGGAGCGGCCCGGCAGGGAAAGGCAACGGAGTGAGCCAGCATCCCCTTGACCCGCTGACCGCCAAGGAGATCACCCGAGTCGGCGAGATCGTCCGCGTACACCCCGTTTTCACCGACGGGACGCACTTCTCGTCCATCGCGCTGGCCGAGCCGGGCAAGCCGGCGCTCAAGGACTACGCCCGCGCCGGCGCCGCCCCCGACCGGGAGGCACTGGTCGTGCTCTACGACCGCCAGCACCGGATGGTTCGCGAGGTGCAGGTGTCGCTGACCGGCGAGACGGTGACCTTCACCTCGGAACAGATCGGTCAACGTCCCCGAGTACAGAGCGCGGACTTCAACGCCGTCGTCCCCGCCATCAAGGAGGACCCCGACTGGCTGGCCGCGATGCGTCGCCGCGGTTTGACCGACCCCGCTCTGATCGAGGTCCATCCGTGGCCCCCGGGTTACAACGACGAGCGCGACGACCACCAGCACCGCCGTGTGGCCAAGGCGCTGACGTTCGTACGCCCCACCAAGGACGACGACCCGTTCACCCGCCCGGTGGAAGGGGTGATAGTCACCGTCGATCTCGACACCGCCGAGGTCCTGCGGGTCGAGGACGTCACTCAGGTCCAGGTCGGCGACGACGGCCGGCGTCACGGCCCGGAGCAGGCCACTCGCGCAGGCGTACGCCGGCTGGACATCACCCAGCCCGACGGCCCGAGTTTCACTCTGGACGGTCACCTGTTGCAGTGGCAGAACTGGTCGATCCGTGTCGGCTTCAACGACCGCGAAGGACTTGTACTCCACCAGATCAGCTACCACGACCAGGGCCGCCGGCGCTCGATCATCAATCGCGCGTCGCTCTCGGAAATGTGGGTTCCCTACGGTGATCCCGCTCCCCTGCACCGCAACAAGGCGGTGTTCGACGAGGGCGAGGCCGGGCTGGGCAAGCTCGCGAACTCGCTGGTCCTGGGCTGCGACTGCCTCGGCGAGATCCGCTACCTCGACGGCGTCTGCGCCGACTGGGACGGGAAGCCCACCGTCGTCGAGAACGCGATCTGCATCCATGAAGAGGACACCGGCATCGCCTGGAAGCACACCGGACGCGACGAGAACTTCGAGGAGCTCGCCACCGACGTCCGCCGCGGCCGCCGCCTGGTCATCTCCTCGTTCTCGACCCTGGCCAACTACGACTACGGATTCTTCTGGTACTTCCACACCGACGGCAGCGTGGAATTCGAGGTCAAGCTCACCGGCGTCATCTCCGCCGGCGGTGTGCTCGCCGGCGAGGTCCCCGCCTCAGGCACCGTCGTCGCACCCGGAGTTTACGGGCCACACCACCAGCACGCGTTCAACGTACGTCTCGACATGGCCGTGGACGGCGACCTCAACACCGTCGTCGAGTCCGACTGCCGACTCGCCCCCCTCGGCCCGGACAACCCCATCGGGAACGCCTGGACCGTGCACACCACCCCTCTGGAGCGCGAACTAGCGGCCCAACGCGTCGCCGACGACGCGGTCGCGCGAACCTGGACGGTCCAGAACGAGGGCGTCCGCAACGCCCACGGAGGACCTGTGGGCTACCAACTGGTTCCTCAGTCCGGCGTGCTACCGCTGCTGCACCCCGAGAGCCCCGCGCTCGGCCGGGCGTTGTTCGCGACCAAGCACCTGTGGGTGACGCCCTACCGCGAAGGGGAGTTGTTCGCCGCCGGGACCTACCCGTTCCAGAGCGGGCCGGGTGAGGGGCTGCCCCGCTACACCGCCGGCGACGAGAACGTCCGCGACACCGACATCGTTGTCTGGCACACCTTCATCGCCCACCACGTCGTCCGCCCCGAGGACTGGCCCATCATGCCGGTCACGACGGCATCAATGCACCTGCGGCCGTTCGGGTTCTTCGACCGGAACCCGGCGCTGGACCTACCGCTCCCTCACCACACCACCAGTAGCTGCCACAACACCCCGGGCATCACCACCAACGCCGACGCGGCCCTGCCTTCATGAACCCTTCTTCGACCCACCGGCTGGCGATCCTGTCGGTCGGCACGTTTGTGCTCGGCATCGACGGGTTCGTGCTGCCCGGTCTGCTGCCCGAGATCTCCTCGGATCTCTCGGTGAGCATGGCGGCCGCTGGACAGCTGACGACCGCGTTCGGCGTCGCCTATGCGGTGGGCTCGCCGATCATCGCGACTCTCACCGGGCGGATGGATCGCCGCGTCGTCATCTGTACGGGCATGGTTGTGTTCCTGCTCGGCATGGTGCTGCAAGCCGCCGGGCCCACCTACGGCGTTGTGATGACCGGACAGATCGTGGCCGCGCTCGGCGCCGCCGCCTTCCAAGCCAACGCCTTCGCCGTCGCGGGTGTCCTCGCCGCGCCCGAGCACCGGTCCCGGGCCTTCGCCATGATCGCCGCGGGCGTCAGCCTGGCCGCTGTCCTCGGATTGCCCTTCGGGCTGCTGATCGGCCAACTCTGGGGATGGCGCGGGACGTTGTGGACCATCGCCGCTCTGGCCGCGGTCTCGGCGGTGTTGGCGGGTCTGTTCGTGCCGTCGGTAACACTGCCGGCCACCACGATGCGTGAACGGCTCGCGGTACTGGTGAACCCGCGCATCCTCGCGCTGCTCACGGTCAGCGCGCTGGTGCTCGCGCCCCAGTACCTCCTCGGCTCGTACGCCTCGGCGGTGGTGGGTATCAGCTCGCCGGGCAACGCCACGGCCGTTCTGATCGCCCTGTTGGTCTACGGCGTGGGGGTGTTCGTCGGCAACCGCCTCGTCGGCCTGTTCGCCGACCGCTTCGCCTCGTTGGCGGTGATCGTCGTCGGTCTCGGCGTCGTCGCCCTGAACTCCGGGATCCTCGCCGCCGTACAGCACTGGTTCCTGCCCACCCTGGCCGCCTTGTTCATCCTCGGCGTGACGGGCTTGTCACTGGTCGTCCCACAACAGAACCGAATCTTCGTCGCGGGCGGCGACGTTGCCGTGATCGCCCTGAGCCTCAGCGGGGCGATGAACCACCTAGGCGCCGCGCTCGGCGCCGGAATCGGGGGTCTCGTACTCACCGGCGCCGGCCCGCTCTGGCTCGCCCCCACCGCGGCGGCGCTCGCCCTCGGAGTCATCGCGGTGGTCATCGTCACCGCCCCCGAATCCTTCGCCGGCAAGCCCGCCAAGTCGACGAGAACCGAGGCCGGTTGCGCCGCGCGATGACGAGCTGATGTTTGAGAGAGATCATCTGATGACGAATGAACGGGAAGCCATGCTACTCGCAGCGGCCGACTACTTGGGCAGGCGGCCCAACGCCACCATCTCCGAGATCGCCAAGGCGATGGGGGTGAGCCGGGCCACCCTGCACCGGCACTTCGCCGGACGCGGCGAACTGCTGGACGCTCTGTCCGACACGGCCGCGGAGAGACTGCACGGTGCGGTCACCGCGGCCCGCCTCACCGAGGGGGACTGTGCTGACGCGGTACGGCGCCTGGTGGCCGGCTTCGAGAGGAGCGCTCCATACCTGGCGCTGCTGTACAGCTTCAGTCAGGAGGACGCCCCGGATATCGCGCATCCGGCCTGGAACGAGGCCGACACCGCGATCCGCGGGCTCTTCGAGCGGGGTCAGAAGTCCGGGGAGTTCACTGTCGGTCTGACCGCCGTCTGGCTCACTGAGGCGTTCTACAGCCTGATCGCGGGCGCGGTGTGGGCCGAGCGGAGCGGCCGGTGCGCCCAGCGCGACTTTGTCCACATGGTGACCCGGATGGTGCTCTGTGGAGCGGCCGACGACGGAGAGGCGTAGCTCGCCGTACACGCGGCTGAAGCCCCACTCTGGATTCTCGGTGGCAAGCCACATCGGTGAACTGCCGCCCCGCAAACGGAAGTCTCCCCTCTCGGACGAGAAGAACCACACCACCCACATCTTCGACGGCTTCGTCTTCCTGGGCTTTCACGGGGCGGACCGCGTCCGGAACGACACGTCCTGAGCCGACCGGCCGTGACTACGCCGGCAAACCGGATTCCGCATCGACACGGAATACCTGCCGGAGCTGCCGAATCGCTTTGTGGCAACGAGATTTCACGGTGCCGGCGGGAATACCCAGCATGGTCGCCACCTCATTCACGTTGTGGCCCTGGACGTAGACCGCGACGACCGCGGCCCGGTGTTTGGGGGACAGGCACGACAACATGTCGTTGACGACCATCTCCGATTCGATGGCCTCGAATGCCCGGTGGCCATCAAGAACGTTGCTGACAGTAGCCTGCGGACCCTCCAGGTCCAGCTCCGTGGCCAAGTTCACCTCGGATGGCCTGGCGCGTACCCGGCGATATCGATCGACCACGATGTTCCGGGCCACTGTCCGCAGCCATGGCGTCAACGACCGCCCAGGTTTGTGTACCTCAGGGTGGTGCCATAGTCGGATCGTGGCCTCCTGAGCCACGTCTTCGGCCGCGTGGATGTCACCGTCGAGCAGGTGACTGACGTAATGCACGATCTCGGTGCGGTGGATGAGCCACTGTTCGGCCGACAACTCGACGGCGTGCTCCGAGTCGGAATCCCGACCCCGCTCGGCGGTCTCGGATTCCCCCTGGACATCGCGAGATCTCCCCATGAAACCGTTGCCGGCCTGGCGGTGAATGCCCGAAGGCCTCTCTGCCTGTGCCGGTACGCGCGTCGCCACGAACAGCCTCCCTCAAGATGTGTCTACCCTCAGAAGTCCCTGGCCGTTGCTCAGATGTCGTGCAGAGCAGACGACTTGTGCGATGAAACGGGCTGGAAGGTTCGGTACGCCGCACATGTGCGGTCCTGACCGTCGGCGGAGTTGGCAGCCCGGGACCGCCGGGCGCGGTCCGGGCAGCGGCGGCGGAATTTTCGCGCGGCGCGGCCCCGGTCTCCACCTGCGCCGGCCGCACGCCGACGCGGTGGTGGATTCCGTGGCCGAACCCGAGATGGGCGCAAGTGTCCGGGACGGGCGGAACTTGGAGGGACGTTCGAAATTGGCGGGTCCTGGTCGGCCGCGGCCGACGAGAGCGGAATCGCGTCGCCGCGACGTATCAGGGCATCGCCCGGCGCGCTGTCCGGCGCAGCGGCCGTAGTGACCTGCCGACCGGGTCGTAGTGATACGGAGAAGGCGCCATTCCGCTCTTTCAGCTGACAAAGGGCGATGATTCAGCACGGTCGGCATTGGGACGTATGCCGTTGCCGGCAAGCGCGTGATCAGTAGCGCGCATGGAGCTTCTTTGCCGCGCCCAGCCGTCATCCAACGGGAAGCTTTTTCGTAGAAGAAGCGGATACCTCTCAAGCTGACGCGTTGGTCCTTCGGCGTCTCCCATACGGTTTTGCTCGGTTACGACCAGCGAGAACAGCGCTTTGACGATCTCACCCGTGACTTGCCGCCTGTTTGTGGCTCACTTGCTGAATGCTTGCGCACGGTGCGCGGGCCGTTGACCGGGCTGAACGGAGTCGGCCCGAGCCTGGCTTCGGCGGCGCGATGGCCCGTCGCCGGCAGGCTCGTTGTCGTAACCGCGTTTAAGGGCTACAAGGGCATCCGCCACTCGTGTCCGACCTCGCCCGTCGCGCCTGTCCAGCCCGTCAAGCCGGTCCGGTCAACCCTGAATCCCGACCTCGACCGTCTAATATGATCAATGGCCGTCACCTCAGGTTTTACGGCGGCCGGGACATCCTCAGCGGGGGGGATTGGGAAGCCGACTGATGGCAAACCTCGACTTGCAGGTCGCCGTGCTTGGTCCCCTAGTTGTCCGCCAAAGAGGGCAGGAACTCAGCCTCGGACCACAACTGCGGCGCGTGCTGCTGCTCCGGCTGCTTCTGGAGAACAGCCGCTCCGTGCCGGTGGACGTACTGTGCGAAGACGTGTGGCAGGGACGGCCGCCGCCCAGCGCGGTGGCGACCGTGCACTCCCACGTGAGCAGACTGCGCGATGTCCTCGAACCGAAACGCTCACGCCGGGCGGCCCACGAGGTCCTGGCCAGGGAGTCGACGGGTTACGCTCTGCGGTTGTCCGAGGAGGTGCGCGACACCGTCCGCTTCGAGCGTCTGGTGGTCGGGGCCCGACAACTGCTCGCCGACGGCCGGGCGCCGGAGGCGCGTGCGGAGATCGACAGTGCGTTGGCGCTGTGGCGCGGCTCGGCGTTCGCGGACGTGGAACACCACCGGTTCGCGATACGCGAGTCTGCCCGGTTGGCCGAACTGCTAGTGCTGGCAGTGGAGTTGCGCGCGGACGCGTTACTGAACGAGGGCGAGTTCGAGCAAGCCGTTCTGGTGACTGAAGACCTGACGGCTCGTCACCCACTTCGCGAGAGGACCTGGAACCTCTTACTGCGAGCCCTCTATCTCTCAGGACGTCCTGCTGACGCCTTACAGCGTTATGCTGAAGTGCGCCAGCGTCTCGGCGAGGAGCTCGGCGTCGAACCGGGCCCGGAACTGAGGGACACGCATCAGGCGATCCTGAACCACGACATCCGGTTGCCGCATCCGTCTTCTCGCCGGTCAGCCAGTACCGCGGGCCAATGCCCGCCAGAGCCGATACACAAGCGGGGGCCGCTCGACCTGATGTCGCGGCCCGCCCAACTACCTGCGGATCTGGCGACATTCGTAGGAAGGTCGGATGAGCTGTCACGACTCTGGTGGTCAGTCGACGAGGAACAGGCAGAAACGGTAACGCGAGCGGTGCTGATCGACGGGGTCGCCGGCAGTGGTAAGACCGCGCTCGCGGTCCACTGGGCCCATCAGGCCGCCGCCACCTTTCCGGATGGGCAACTCTACGTCAATCTACGCGGCTATGACCAGGCCCACCGGCCACTGAGTCCGGCCGATGCCGCGGACGACTTCCTGTGCGCACTCGGCGTGCCGCTGGAACGCGTCCCGGCGGGTCTGGACGCGAAGATCGCCATGTTCCGCAGTCTGCTTGCGAGCCGTCGCGTGCTGGTCGTGCTGGACAACGGCCGCGACGAGAGCCAAGTCAGGCCTTTACTGCCAAGCACGCGCGGTTGCATGGCACTGGTGACCAGCCGTGCCCAGTTACCCGGTCTGATCGTCACGCACGAAGTCCGTCCGATGACACTGCGCGTCTTCTCGTCGGAAGAAGCTCGTCAGGTAATGGCCCAACGTCTCGGCGCGGATCAGATCGAGGCGCATCCCGAAGCAGTGCAGGACATCATCGACCTGTGCGGGCGGCTGCCGCTGGCCCTGGCCATCGTCGCCACGGCTGCGCAGACCCGCCCGAACTGCGTGCTGACCGACATCGCGGACGAACTCCACGAGACCAGGGGAAGCCTGGACCTCTTCACCGGAGCCGACGCCAACACCAACATGCGGACGGTCTTCTCGTGGTCCTACCAGGTCCTCAGCGCCGACGCAGCGCGCCTGTTCCGCCTACTCTCCCTGGCTCGCGGTGCCTGGATTTCCACAGCGGCAGCAGCAAGCCTCGCAGGGGTGACGACAGCGACGTTGAAGCCCTTGCTGGGCGAGCTGACACGCCAACACCTCCTCAGCACGCAGTGTCCTGATCGGTATGTCCTCTCTGGTCTGATCCGCGCCTACTCATCGGAACTGGCCGGCATCTACGACAGTGCCGCCGACCGCCGCGCCGCGCAGGCTCGGCTCTCCCGGTACCTGAAGACGTCTCCCCCTGTGACTGGACACTTGGAGACGGGAGCATGAGGTTCGGAGAGAAAACACGCCCCCCGCACGATCACCTCGGCGGCATGACTACCGTCGCCGCTCGAATCAGCAGGCCCCCAGGGAGATCGGCCCACGTTCCATGGCCCGATTCCCACATCCCTCCGGTCGATCGGCGATCGCGCTCCCGACATCGTTGTCGCCACCGCAGCCTGGGCTCCGAGGACCTCCAGCTTCGCCGCCTTCGCGCCCAGCCCGTGCCGGGCCAGGCGGCCAGGGCGCCCAGCCGGGGCAGTTCCCCGGCATGTCGAGCCTGCTGTACGAGGGCCGCACGCACGGCTGCGGTGCCACCTTGATCAAGCCGGGAGCGGCCCTGACCGCAGCCAGCTGTGTGGTGGGTATCTCCCCTCGCGAACTCGTTGTCGCCGGAGGGGGGCTGGACGTGGAGGCCGGGCCGCCGATTGTGCCCCTGTTGCGGTACGTCGAGGTCCCCATCGTGGCCCGGTCCGCCTGCCGGCGCGGGTGCGGCCGAGGACGGCAAGGACGTCTGCCAGGGCGACAAGGGCGGCCCGCTCCTCCACAGCGACACCCTGGTCGGCATCGTCTCCTGGGGCGACGGCCGCGGGGCGCGACGGGCTTCTCGCCAGACGCGGACCCCCGCGTCCGCCGCGACCCTATATCAGGGGCGGACGAGGCAGAGAGGCACGTGGACGGGCCTACGTAGCAACTTTCTGGTGGGGCGACTACATCAGTCCCTGATGGAGTTGAACGACAAGCTGATTGCGTGTTTCTAATCTGTTCAGGCTGCGGCGCCACAGCATGCTCAGGAAGTCGGAGGCGCCGGTGCCCGCGCGTCTCATACGATCGGCCCGCACCGAACCCTTCGAGTATCACCAAGGACTTTGTGAATCACTCCGATCTCCTCGCCAAGGCCCCCTCGCTCGCGGCAGGCATGGCCGCCGCCGATCGCAATCCGGACATCCAGTTGTCCCAGACTCGCCACCGTGCCGCGCTCGTGGCGAGCTGGCACATTGCGCCAGGCTCAGCCGTTCTCGAATTGGGCTGCGGTCAGGGCGACATGACCGCCGTCCTTGCAGAGGCGGTTGGCCCCAATGGGCGCGTGGTGGCCATTGACGTGGCCGAACCCTCCTACGGGGCGCCGGTCACGCTCGGGGAATCGGCGGCCCGGCTCGCGGCGGGCCCTCTCGGGCCGCGCATCGATTTCCGCTTCGGCACCGACGTCCTCGACCGATCAGTCGACTTCCCCGAACGTACCTTTGACCACGTGGTGCTCGCCCATTGCTCCTGGTACTTCGCATCGCTCGGACAACTGCGAGACACACTGGCCCGGGTACGGCCATGGGCGCGGCGACTATGGTTCACCGAGTGGGACTTGACGCCTGCATCTGGCGACCAACTGGCGCACCTCCTCGCCGTGCTGATCCAGGGGCAGACCGAGGCCGCAGGATCGCATGGCCAGGGCAACGTCCGCACGCCTTTCTCCCGTGAGGGGCTGCTGCGGCTCCTGCCTGAGGCCGGCTGGACGGCCGACGGCAGCAGGTCGGTCGATACCGAAGACCTTCAGGACGGCGACTGGGAAATCGCTGCCTGTCTCGACCTGGTCGCAACGGAGGAACGTCTGGCCGCGCTGCCCGAGCCGGTGCGACAGCTCGTCCTGAGCCAGGCCGACGTTCTCCGGGCCATCGCCAAGCCGCGCGGCAACCGCGCGCTCGGGGCGTATTCAGTCACCGCGCGCTGACAGATGGCCCCAGCGGCCGGCCCGGTCGAAGTTCAGTGCGATCGGTCAGCCCTCGACCACGCGGTGTTCTGTTCGGCGGTCCGTCGCATCCCGCCGGACTCGCAGGCGGAGCAGCCATGCCAGGCCCAGGCCGGCCAGGAGATTGAGCAGGGCCATGGCCGGGCCGCTGTGATGCCAGACCGGCGGCAGCCGATGATGTCCGTCGGTCAGTACGGCGCTCTCGGTGGCGTTGAGCCACGTCGGCAGAGCCGCCTGCACCAGCACGACGACAGCCACGGCGGTACGGCGATTCCCGAAATGGAAGGCGGCGTCGCCCCGCAGACCCTCCGACAGCCGGCTGATCCCCATGCCGGTGATAGAACGAAGATCGGTACGGTCTCCGGCAGGATGAGCAATCGCCTTCCACTTTCCGGCGGCGCGACGCAGGGTCGTCCGCGCTGCCCTCGTAACGGCGGAACAGCCGTGCCACGAAGGGCCAGTCGGCTTCGTCGGGGAGGCGTAGAGACGCAGGTCGGGGGTACTGCTCAGCGAACGTGCCAAGCAGCCTTCAAAAGACCCGCGCTCACTGCCCTGTCCCCCACTATTCAGACGGGCGACACCGCGCCGTCGCCGCTGCCCGGGGTGACCAGATCACGGGCAGCGTCCTCCTGCCCGGCGCGCGGCGCGGCCCGCAAGGGCACCGACCCCGGGCACGCCGCCATGCTGCGCGCGGCTATCCAGGAGCGTTCGAGGGGCGCCGCCACGACGGCACTGCGGTGCCCCGGGACCAACAGCGATGTCGTCGTGGAGGGCCCGGGGGGAGCCGCAACGTGAGTCCTCAGCGATTCGGCCTTCCGTTTGCGGCAGGTCCCATCAGGTGCGGGTCCAGCGTTGGTTGCTGCCGTTCGAGCAGGAGTAGAGCTGGATCAGGGTGCCGTTGGCGGTGCCGCCTCCGACGGCGTCGAGGCAGAGGCCGGACTGGACTCCGACGATGGATCCGTCGGAGTTGAGGCGCCACTTCTGGTTGTCGCCGCCCCAGCAGCTGTAGATCTGGACTTGGGCGCCGGTGCCCGCGCCGGCGGCGTCCAGGCACTTGTTGCCGTAGACCCTGAACTCGCCGGCGGCGGTATAGGTCCACTGCTGCTGTGTTCCGTTGTGGCAGTCCCACAGGTTGAGCCGGGTGCCGTCGGTGGTACCGGCGTTGGGTACATCGAGACAGCGGCCCGAACCGACGCCCTTGATCGGTCCGGAACCAGAAGGGGGCGTGGAGGAGCCGCCGTTGAGTGCGCTGAGGACGGCGGTGTAGGCGGGCTTCTTGCTGCCGTCGCTGTTGAACAGCAGAGGCGTGTGCTCCGGTCGCCAGGAGTCGGTGTCGCGAACACCCCAGACGGTGATGCCGAGGCAGCGCGGGACGGCCAGGCAGTCGTTGGTCACGTTGGTGTAGGTCGTGGCCGAGGCACCCTGGATGTCGAGTTCGGTGATGGCCACGTCGACGCCGAGGGCGGCGAAGCTCTGCAAGGTGGTGCGGAAGTTGCTGTTGTAAGGGCTGCCACTGTTGAAGTGCGACTGGAAGCCGACGCAGTCGATCGGCACGCCGCGCTGCTTGAAGTCTCGGACCATGGCGTACATGGCCTGGGTCTTGGCCCAGGTCCAGTCCTCGACGTTGTAGTCGTTGTAGCAGAGCTTGGCGGCCGGGTCGGCGGCGCGCGCCGTGCGGAAGGCGACCTCGATCCAGTCGTTGCCCGTGCGCTGCAGGTTGGAGTCGCGCCGGGCTCCCGTACTGCCGTCGGCAAAGGCCTCGTTCACGACGTCCCACTGAGCGATCTTGCCCTTGTAGTGGCCCATCACGCCGTTGATGTGGTCGATCATCGCCTGGCGCAGCGTGCCGCCGCTGAGGCTCTGCATCCAGCCGGGCTGCTGGGAGTGCCAGGCCAGGGTGTGACCGCGCACCTGCTTGCCGTTCTGCACCGCCCAGTTGTAGACGCGGTCACCGGCGGTGAAGTTGAACTGGCCCCGCTGCGGTTCGGTGGCGTCTATCTTCATCTCGTTCTCGGCCGTCACCGAGTTGAACTCACGGCCCGCGATCGTCGTGTACGCCGAGTCACCCAGCCTGCCCGAGGCGATGGCGGTACCGAAGTAGCGGCCGCTCTGCGACGCCGCGGCACCGAGCGTGCTCTCAGCGGCGTGTGCTCTCGGTGGCGCGCCCAGCGCGGCGACGGCACCGAGGACGCCGGCGACCAGCGCCAATAGCAGTCCGCGGATCTTCCGGCGGACAACGGTTCTGGGAAGGGCATACAGGCCCATGGCTGTGCCTCCAGGGTAGGAATCACGGAAGTGATGAAGCGCGGGGGGGATGCGTCGCCCGCTCCCACTGGGCAGACGGACGGGGCGGGCCGGAACCCGAACAGCACGAAATCACCGGAGAACGGAGTGGCGCAGGCGCTCGGGTACGCGGATTCTTTGCGCGGCTGTGGGCGGATCTGCTGTGCGGCGCTGGCCCAGGACCAACGGGGTTCGAGATCGCGAACTATGACCGGTGTCTCACAGGTAGTGATGATTGAGGCACTGACGAGGGGTCGTCAATACGCCCGGCAGAGAAAGTTTCGGTTCTACGCCCGAAAATTTCTGAAATCCCGGCGAGCCTGGCGCCGAGTCGTCCGCAGACGCTTGGGGCCGGGTCCAGGCCTAGCATGTGGGGTGCTTTCGGTCAGCGCGAAGCTTCTCAAGACCAAAGAGCAGGCGCTATTTATGGACAGACCGGCACCGAGCCTTGACCGGAGCGCCCCGTATTCCTAGCTTGTGGCGTCAGGGAATTCGGCAATTCTTCGAAACTTTTCCGAAACTGATCTCTGCACCCCGGAGCGGCCGCTCCGCAGTTCATCGCGGTTGCCTCGCCCCCGCCCCCGCCCCCAAAGGAGCCCATATGTGCTGGTCAACCGCAACAGCGGCAAGGCCCTGGATGTCTACAACATGGCGACCGACGACGGCGCCCGCATCACCCAGTGGACCAGGAACGATCAGTACCAGCAGCAGTGGCAGTTCGTCGATTCCGGGGGCGGCTACTACCGCATCAAGTCTCGCCACTCGGGCAAGGTGCTGGACGTCTACAACTGGTCCACCGCGAACGGCGACTCGATCGTCCAGTGGGCCGACCTGAACGCCACCAACCAGCAGTGGCGGCTGGCCGACAGCTCGGACGGCTACGTGAGGTTCATCTCGCGCCACAGCGACAAGGCCCTCGAAACGCAAGGCGCCTCTACCGCCGACAACGCGAACATCGTCCAGTACGACGACTGGGGCGGCACCAACCAGCAGTGGCAGCTCGTCAAGGTCGGCGGCGACAACCCCGGCCCATGCGATCTTCCGTCGACATACCGCTGGACGTCAACGGGCGCGCTGGCGCAGCCCAAGCCGGGATGGGTCTCGCTCAAGGACTTCACCGTCGTCCCCTACAACGGCAGGCAACTCGTCTATGCGACGACGCACGACACGGGGACGAGTTGGGGTTCGATGAGCTTCGGCCTGTTCACCAACTGGTCGGAGATGGCCTCAGCCGGCCAGAACGCGATGTCGACTTCCACCGTGGCGCCCACGCTCTTCTACTTCGCACCGAAGAACATCTGGGTGCTCGCCTATCAGTGGGGCGGAACCGCCTTCTCCTACCGGACGTCGAGCGACCCCACCAACCCGAATGGCTGGTCATCCCAGCAGGAGCTCTTCTCCGGAAGCATTTCCGGCTCCGGGACAGGACCCATCGACCAGACCCTCATCGGTGACGGGACGAACATGTTCCTGTTCTTCGCCGGTGACAACGGCAAGATCTACCGGGCCAGTATGCCGATCGGGAACTTCCCTGGCAGCTTCGGCACGACCTCGACAGTGATCATGAGCGATACGACGAACAACCTGTTCGAAGCCCCGCAGGTCTACAAGCTGCAGGGCCAGAACCGCTACCTCATGATCGTCGAGGCGATCGGCTCGCAGGGCCGCTACTTCCGCTCGTTCACGGCCACCGGTCTGAACGGCTCATGGACACCCCAGGCCGCGACCGAGAGCAACCCCTTCGCCGGCAAGGCCAACAGTGGCGCCGGCTGGACCAACGACATCAGCCATGGCGAACTGATCCGCAGCAGCCCTGATCAGACCATGACCGTAGATCCCTGCAACCTGCAGTTGCTCTACCAGGGGCGCAGCCCCAACTCCGGCGGCGACTACGGCCTCCTGCCCTACCGTCCGGGTCTGCTGACACTGCAGCGCTGACGGCGTGACGCGGGTCCGGCTCCAGTACGGGGCCCCAGGCCCTCACAATCGGGCAGCTTCCGGAGTCGTGGCAGCACCTGGAGGATCTGCTTGCTCACCAGGACCGGGCCGTGAGTTACCACTTGGTGTGGCTTTCCGACGTGATCCGGGCGATCGGCCAGGACGTCCCCTGACAGGGCGGCCGGCGGGTCACGAGCGGAGCCACAGCCGAAGCGAGACAGCGGTCACCGTTCCGTGAAAGACGTAGGCACGCTTGTCGAAACGGGTGGCTACGGCCCGGAAGCACTTGAGCGCATTGAATGTCCGCTCCACTTCATTGCGGCGTTTATAGATCGACTTGTCAAAGCCAGTAGGCCGACCGCCCGCGCTGCCACGACGCTGGCGATTGACCCTCTGGTCCATGCGCTCGGGAATGGTGTGCTTGATCTGCCGCCGCCGCAGATATCGGCGGTTCTGACGGGATGGGTACGCCTTGTCGCCGCCCACCGTTGATCCAGACGATCACGGTTCCCCCTCTTCCGTAGCCCCATGTGGATTGCCCGCAACACCCGGCAGTGGAAACACGTGGCCGATTCCGGCTGCCACGACGACACCCTCTTGTTGCCGGTCCGTGGCCTGTTCGCCACCTCTTACGGAGGCGGCGGCGCGTCCCCTCCCATGAAGCGTTTTCAGCCGGAGCCGTAACACATCCGGACAGAGGGTCGTTGGAGCCGGATATGACGAGGGGGCAGGCGATGCACCGCGACGTACTGAAGAGATTCCCCGCCGGAGACCCGCGCGGAAGCAGACGCGCCGAGGAGTTCGCGCGGGCGCGGCGCAGCGAGGGCACCCCCGCCGAAGTGGTGATGGATCTGGAGTCGGACGTCTTCCTGGTCGTGGTGCCGCAGCAGTCCAGGGAACCCGCCTCCTGAGGAAGTCGCGGCCAACGAGTCACGGACCGGCCCCGGTTGACGCCCCTGCCGACGCCCCGGCCGCGGCCCCGGCCGTCAGCCCTTGCTGGATCCCAGGGTGAGCCCGGCGATGAAGTGCCGCTGGAGCAGCAGGAAGACGATGATCGTCGGCAGAGCCACGATGATCGAGCCCGCGGCCAACAGGTTGTAGTCGGTGAAGAATTGACCGCGCAGATTGTTGAGCGCCGAGGTCACGGGCAGTTTGTCCCCGTCGGAGATGAAGACCAGCGCCCACAGGAAGTCGTTGTACATCCAGGTGAACTGGAGCGTGCCGAGGGCCGCGAGGGCCGGCCGGCACAGCGGCAGGGTGATCCGCCAGTACTGTGCCCAGACGCTCGCGCCGTCGACGATCGCCGCCTCCAGGATCTCGATCGGCAGCGTACGCATGAAGTTGGCCAGGACGAAGACGCAGAAGCCCATCTGGAAGCCGACCTGGACGGCGACAACGGCCCAGTACGAGTCGTACATCGTCATCGAGTCGGACATCCAGTACGGCAGCGGGATGCGGTTGAACAGCACGTACAGCGGCGTGATGATCACCTGCTGCGGCAGCAGGTTGCCCGCCGTGAACAGCATCAGCAGCACGATCGATCCGCGCATCCTCAGCCGCGCCACGGCGAAGGCGACGAACGAGGCGAGGAAGAGCGCGAGCAGCACACCGGGGACGGCGATGAGCAGGGTGTTGACGAAGTACTTCGTCATCCCGGAATCGGTGAACGCCTGCCGGTAGTAGTCGAAGGAGAGCTTGTCGGGCAGTGAGAAGTAGCCGCGCTCGGCTGTCTCGTCGTACGGCCTGAGCGAGGCGTACACGGCCAGCAGCAGCGGCGCGAGGAACCCGAGCGAGACCGCCATCAGGAAGGCGTGCACCCCGAGCCGGCCGGGAGTGACGCGGCGCCCGCGCGCGGGCGGCCCCGACGGCGCGGGACCGCCGGTGGGAGCGGGCGGGGGCGCGGGCGCGCCGGCGGTGTCGACGGTGGCGCTCATCGGGACTTCTCCCCTCGGATCTCCTGGACCAGGTACGTCACGACGAAGCCCATCGAGACGACGAGCAGGACGACGGCGATCGCCGATCCGAAGCCGATCCGGCTCGCCTCTCCGATGATGTTGTCCGTGACGAGCACCGAGAGCAGTTCGAGGCCGTTTCTGCCCTTGTTGACGGCGTAGACGATGTCGAAGGCGCGCAGCCCCTCGATCACCGTGATCACGCCGACGATGACGTTGACCGGTCGCAGGGTGGGAAAGACGACCCGGAAAAATGTCTGAGTCTCGCTCGCCCCGTCGATGGCCGCCGCCTCCTTGAGAGAGGCGTCGACGGCTTTGAGGCCCGCCAGATAGAGGATCATCACATAGCCGGTGTGCCGCCAGGCGGCGGCCAGCAGGACCATCCAGATGTTGATGTCCGGATCGCCGAGCCAGTCGGTGGGGTTCGTGGTGTCGCCGAGGATCGCGTTGAGCGCGCCCTGGTCGCGGGAGAAGACGAGTTGGGCGATGAAACCGACGACGGCGAGCGAGAGCACGACCGGCAGATAGATCGTGGACTGGTAGAAGCGGCTGAAGCGCACCCCGCGGTCGATGAGTACGGCGAGCAGCAGCCCGAACGGGGTGGCGACCAGTCCGAGGAAGCCCAGCCACAGCAGGTTGTGCCGGACGGCGGGCCAGAACTGGGGGTAGTTGGTGAACAGGTTCTCGTAGTTCTCCGTGCCGACCCACTCGATGTCGCTGATGCCGTCCCAGCCGGTGAAGGACAGCACGATCGAGGCGACGGTGGGACCCCACACGATGACGAGGTCGAGCAGGAGCGGTACGCCCAGCAGCACACACAGGACGGCACGGTCCCGGGCGGAGAACCGCCGGGGGCCCCGCCGCCGGGTGCGGCGCCGGACGCGGCGCGTCGTGAGGGACGCCACGGATCAGCTGCCGGCGTCGGAGGCGAAGAGGGTCTTCTTCTGCCGCTCGATCCCGTTGACCAGCCCGTCCACGTCGTTCGGATCGTTGATGAAGCTCTGGATGGCTTGGATCATCACCGTGGAGGCGAAGTCGGGCCGGGTGTCGCGGTCCATGAACTGCGATATCTGCTTCGATCCCGAGATCAGGTCCACCGCCTTCTTCTGCAGCGGCGTGTACTTGGAGATGTCGGCGTCCTCACTGACCGCGATGTTGTTGGGGTCGCCCGCGAGGTACAGGTCCTCGGCCTCGCCGGTGGCCAGCCACGACAGCAGGTCCCTGGCGCTCTCCATGGTCCGGTCGTTCTTCAGGCTCTTGGAGTTCTTCGCCAGCAGGAATCCGTCGATGGGCGCCTCGACCGCGTCCTGGCCGTGCTCCGGGTTGATCTCGGGGAAGGCGAAGAAGTCGATGTCGTCCTGCTCGTCCTCGGCGAACTGCTGGCCGGGGTGCGGGAGTCCGAAGACGGCCATTCCGCTCTCGCCCTTCTGGAGGCTGGAGGCGGCCTCCTGCCAGGTACGGCCGTTGGCGCCCTGCTGGCAGTACGGGAGGATGCCGCGCCAGGTGTCGAAGACGTCCTTGACACGCTTGTCGGTCCAGGCTTCCTCGCCGGCCATCAGCGACTTGTGGAACTCGTAGCCGTTGGTGCGCATGTTGATGTAGTCGAAGGTGCCCATCGCGGGCCAGCCGTCCTTGTCGCAGAACGCGATCGGGGTCAGCTTGTCCTTCTTCATCCGCCTGGCGAGCGCGAGGTACTCGTCCAGCGTGCGCGGGGCCTCGTAGCCGTACCTCTCGAAGACGCTCTTCCGGTGGAAGACCGCCCACGGGTAGTAGTAATACGGCGTGAGGTACTGCTTGTCGTCCGAGCCGGTCGACTGGGCCTTGAGCGCGGCGGAGAAGCCGGTGTAGTCGCCCCAGAGGTCACTGATGTCGTGCAGCAGCCCCTTCTCGGCGAAGAACCGCATCCGGTAGCCGGCGAACCACATGAAGACGTCGTCCGGCTTGCTCTGCAGATACCGGCTGATGTTCTCCTGGAAGCTGTTGTGGTCGACGGTGTTGACGTCGATCGTCCGCTTGTCCCCGGACTGTTTCTCGTAGGCGGCGAAAGCCTGGGCGAACGCCTTCTTGGGGACCGGGTCGGAGGCGTTCGAGCCCATCGTGACGGTCTTTCCGTCACCGCCGGGGCCCCCGCCGCACGCGGCGAGCAGGGACGGCAGTGCGATCGCGCCCGCTCCGGCCGCCGCACCACGCAGAAGATTTCGCCGGGAGATCCGGTGTCCGGCCAGACTCGCCGGTACCACCGAACCGTTGAACGGAGACTGAGACATGTCCCCCTCCTCAGGGGTGCGACCCAACACAACCGAACGCGAGGGTTGGATCTCACTCCCCTGAGAAGGAGTCGTCAAGGGTTCTGACGGGAAACCGAACAACCGTTACCGGGGCTCATCCAACAGAGCCGAACAGCCTCCACCGCAAACGCGCGCAATGACACAGAGGTGAAGACGGCTACGGAGAAGGGGATTTGACGGACCGTCATATCCCCTTCGAGCCACGCGCGTTGCGGTCCGTCACAAGCTGGTGGGGAGAGTCATCGCCGAGTTGTCGTTGGCCGGAGCGGTCGGCCCGCGTCCCAGCGCGGCAGCCGCCGCCGCGCCCACCAGACCCGCGTTCGTGCCGGTCAACGCCGGTGCCACGGTGAGGTTCTGGACGAACGAGAGCGTCGCGTACTCGCCCAGCGCGCGGCGCAGCGGCAGGAAGAGCACGTCCCCCGCGTTCGCCACTCCCCCGCCCACGACCGCGATCCCGATCTCCACGAGCGTGGCGGTCGCGGCGATCCCCGCGGCCAGCGCCTGCGCGGCCCGCTCGAACGAGGCGATGGCGACCGCGTCGCCCGTACGGGCCGCCGCGGCGACCGCCGCCGCCGAGGTGTCACCGTCCGGACCGGGCCGCCAGCCGCCCTCCAGGGCCCGGCGGGCGATGTTGGGACCGCTGGCGATGCGCTCGACGCAACCGCGCCCGCCGCACGGGCAGAGGTCGCCGTCGAGATCCACGCTGATGTGGCCGATATGACCGGCGTTTCCGGACGGACCGGGGTGGAGCTTGCCACCGAGCACCAGACCGCCGCCGACGCCGGTGGAGACGACCATGCACAGCGCGTTGTCGTAGCCGCGGGCGGCGCCCTGCCAGTGCTCGGCCGCCGTCATGGCGACGCCGTCGCCCACGAGCGTCACCGGCAGCCCGCCGGTGGCCCGCCGGACCCGCTCCACCAGCGGGAACCCGCGCCAGCCGGGAACGTTCACCGGGCTGACGGTGCCGGCCGCCGCGTCCACGGGGCCCGCGCTGCCGATGCCGACGGCCGTCGTACGCGCCCACAGCGGCGACGCGCCGATCTCGTCGAGCACCTCGGTGACCGCGCGCATCACCGACTCGCCGTCCTCGCTCGCGGGGGTCGGCCGACGGGCCCGTACGAGGATTCTCCCGCCGCCGTCCACCAACGCGCCGGCGATCTTGGTGCCGCCGATGTCGAGAGCGGCTACGAGGTCGGTATGCATCAGTGTCGGATCTCCAGTGGACGAGAGGGTCCCCGCGGGCGGGGGTGTCGCGGACGCGCGTGGGACCTGCGGGTTCGTGGAACAGTCTCCATTCACCTGACAACGTTGTCCAGGGCCTATGCTCAACGCCACAAGCCTCGCACGACAACCGAACGACGACAGGACAGCGCACAGTGGCCGACACCGCCCGTCACCCCGAGCCCCGCTACGGTAATCGGCCCACCATGAAAGACGTGGCAGCCCGTGCCGGTGTCGGACTCAAGACGGTGTCCCGCGTGGTCAACGCGGAGCCGGGCGTGACGCCGGACACCGAGCGGCGCGTGCAGGAGGCCATCGACGCGCTGGGCTTCCGCCGCAACGACTCGGCACGGGTGCTGCGCAAGGGCCGTACCGCCAGTATCGGTCTGGTGCTCGAAGACCTCGCCGACCCGTTCTACGGCCCGCTGAACCGCGCGGTCGAAGAGGTCGCGCGCGCCCACGGGGCGCTGCTGATCAACGGTTCGAGCGCCGAGGACCCTGACCGTGAGCAGGAGTTGGTGCTCGCCCTGTGCGCGCGCCGGGTGGACGGGTTGATCATCATTCCCGCCGGTCACGACCACCGCTATCTGGAGCCGGAGATCAAGGCCGGTGTCGCGACGGTCTTCGTCGACCGCCCCGCCGGGCAGATCGACGCGGACGCCGTGCTCTCCGACAGCTTCGGCGGCGCGCGCTCGGGCACCGCCCATCTGGTCGCGCACGGCCACCGGCGGATCGGCTTCATCGGTGACCAGCCCCGGATCCATACGGCGGTGGAGCGCCTCGGCGGCTACCGCGCCGCGATGGCGGAGGCCGGTCTGCCGGTGGATGACTCGTGGGTGTCGCTGGGCACGACCGTGCCCGAGCGTGTCCACGAGGCCGTGGTCACGATGCTCGGCGCCCCGGAGCCGGTCACGGCGATCTTCACCGGCAACAACCGTGTGACCGTGACCGTCGTACGGGCCCTGGCCGCGCACGACCGGCCCGTCGCCCTCGTCGGATTCGACGACATCGAACTCGCCGACCTGCTGGACCCCGGGGTCACGGTCATCGCCCAGGACTCCGCGACCCTGGGCCGGACCGCGGCGGAGCGGCTGTTCCGCCGGCTGGACGGGGCGGCCGACGCGCCCAGCCGCGTGGTGCTGCCCACCAGGCTGATCGCGCGCGGCTCGGGCGAACTGCCGCCGCCGGCGGACCGGTAGACCCGGCGGCGCCGGGTCCGGTCCGGACGGGCGGGATCTACGGCGCCGAGACGGTGAGGGCCGCGCGGCGCGGGGCCGCGAAGCTCTCCAGGTCGGCGCGCGTGAGACCGGTCAGCGTGCCGACCTCGTCGCTGTCGAGGGCTCCGCAGTCCAGTCCGCGCAGCAGATAACCGCTGAGGGCCTTGGCGGTGGCGGGCTCGTCCATCACGTCGCCGCCGGCCTTCGCCACGTACGCCGCGAGTCGCGCGGCCGCGGCCTCCAGGCCCTCGCGGTAGAAGGCGTAGACGGCGGCGTAGCGCGTGGGCAGGTGGCCGGGGTGCATGTCCCAGCCCTGGTAGTAGGCGCGGGCCAGGGCGCGGCGGGTGAGCCCGTAGTGGAGCCGCCACGCCTCGTGGACCTGGCCGGTGGGGCCGACGGGCAGGACGTTGGTCGAGCCGTCCGAGACCCGTACGCCGGTGCCGGCGGCGGCGACCTGCATGACGGCCTTTGCGTGGTCGGCGGCCGGGTGGTCGCTGGACTGGTGGGCGGCGCTGACGCCGACACAGGCGCTGTAGTCGAAGGTGCCGTAGTGCAGTCCGGTGGCGCGGCCGTCCGCCGCGACGATCATCCGGGCCACGGCGGCGGTGCCGTCGGCGGCGAGGATGGACTGGCTGGTCTCGATCTGGATCTCGAAGCCGATCCGGCCGCGCTCCAGGCCGCGCGCCTTCTCGAACTCCTCCGCCAGGCGCACCATGGCGGTGACCTGTTCGGGATAGGTGACCTTCGGCAGGGTGAGGACGAGTCCGGCGGGGAGCCCGCCGGCTTCCACGAGTCCGCTGAGGAAGACATCGAGGGTGCGGATGGCCCGGTCCCGTACGGGGGCCTCCAGGCACTTCATCCGGATGCCCATGTACGGGGCGGCGGTGCCGTCGGCGTACGCCTCGTGGACCAGGCGCGCGGCGCGCGCGGCGGCGAGGTCCTCCTCCTCGTCGGAGTGCGCCCCGTAGCCGTCCTCGAAGTCGATCCGCAGATCCTCGACGGGCTCGCGCTCCAGCTTGGCCCGCACCCGCTCGTACACCGGGCCGGCGAGTTCGCCGGAGAGGCCGAGGACGCGTGCCAGGGAGGCCGCGTCGGGGGCGTGTTCGTCGAGGGCGGCGAGTGCCTGGTCGCCCCAGGAACGGACGGTGCCCGCGTCGAAGGCGTCCGCGGGGACGTAGACGGTGTGGACGGGCTGGCGGGTGCCGGGGTCTCCCGGGTACCGGCGGGCGAGTTCCGCGTCGACCGGCGCGAGCGAGGCGCTGATGCTCGCCCCGACCTCGCCCGCGAGGCTCGTCGTCACCCTGTCCTGCTGACCCTGACCCATTCCCACGCCTCCACTTTCCACCATATGGAATACAACATCCGCGTGGTGAAGTTAATCGTCTGATCCAGGTTGCGTCAATGGTCGCCCGGAGAGGCCCGGGAAGCGAGCGCGCAGCACGAAGGGGCCGCGCGGCGTGTGCGTCGCGCGGCCCCTTCGGGTGCTGCTCGGGCTCAGCCCTTGCGTGCCTTGATGGCCTCGGTGAGCTGGGGCACGACCTGGAAGAGGTCGCCGACGATGCCGTAGTCCACGAGGTCGAAGATGGGCGCCTCGGCGTCCTTGTTGACCGCGACGATCGTCTTCGAGGTCTGCATACCCGCCCGGTGCTGGATCGCGCCCGAGATACCGGAGGCGATGTACAGCTGCGGCGAGACCGACTTGCCGGTCTGGCCGACCTGATTGGAGTGCGGGTACCACCCGGCGTCGACAGCGGCGCGCGAGGCGCCCACGGCCGCGCCGAGGGAGTCGGCGAGCGCTTCGATGATCGCGAAGTTCTCGGCGCCGTTGACGCCGCGTCCGCCCGAGACGACGATCGCGGCCTCGGTCAGCTCCGGCCGACCGGTGGACTCGCGCGGCGTGCGGGCGACGACCTTGGTGCCGGTGGCGGTCTCACCGAAGGTGACCGCCAGTTCCTCGACGGCGCCCGCGACCGCGGCCGGCTCGACGGGGGCCGAGTTGGGCTTCACGGTGATGACCGGAGTGCCCTTGGTGATACGGGAGTTGGTGGTGTACGCGGCGGCGAACACCGACTGCGTCGCCACCGGGCCCTTGTCGTCGGCCGTCAGGTCGATCGCGTCGGTGATCAGACCCGAGCCGATGCGCACCGCGAGGCGGGCGGCGATCTCCTTGCCCTCGGCGGACGAGGGGACGAGTACGGCGACCGGGGACACACTGTCGTACGCGGCCTGGAGGGCGTCGACCTTCGGGACGACGAGGTAGTCGGCGAACTCGGGGGCGTCGGCGGTCAGCACCTTCACCGCGCCGTGCTCGGCCAGCGTGGCCGCGGTGGCCGCGGCGCCCGCGCCGAGCGCGACGGCGACCGGGTCGCCGAGGCGGCGGGCCAGCGTCAGCAGCTCCAGGGTGGGCTTGCGGACGGCACCGTCCACATGATCGACATAGACGAGGACTTCAGCCATGGGATGTGTTCTCCTGCGAATGCGTGTGCGTGAAGGAACCGGGACCGGTTACGGGGGCGGTGAACCGCACCCGTCAGATGAACTTCTGGCTCACGAGGTACTCGGCCAGCTGGTCGCCGCCCTTGCCCTCGTCGTTGACGATCGTGCCCGCCGTGCGGGCCGGGCGCTCCGTGGCCGAGTCGACCGCCGTCCACGCGCCTTCGAGGCCGACGTCCCCGGCCTCGATGTCCAGGTCCCCCAGGTCCAGGGACTCCACCGGCTTCTTCTTCGCCGCCATGATCCCCTTGAACGAGGGGTAGCGGGCCTCGCCCGACTGGTCCGTCACCGATACGACGGCGGGCAGGGAGGCTTCGAGCCGCTCGGTCGCCGCGTCGCCGTCGCGGCGGCCCTTGACGGTGCCGCCCTCGACGGACACCTCGGACAGCAGCGTCACCTGCGGCACACCCAGGCGCTCCGAGAGCATCGCGGGCAGGACGCCCATCGTGCCGTCGGTGGAGGCCATGCCGCAGATCACCAGGTCGAAGCCGGTCTTCTCGACGGCCTTCGCCAGGACCAGCGAGGTGCCGAGCGCGTCCGTGCCGTGCAGATCGTCGTCCTCGACGTGGACCGCCTTGTCCGCGCCCATCGACAGCGCCTTGCGCAGGGCGTCCTTCGCGTCCTCGGGGCCGACGGTCAGGACGGTGACCTCCGCGTCGCCGTCGCCGGCGTCGTTGTGGGCTCCGGCGATCCGCAACGCCTGCTCGACCGCGTACTCGTCCAGCTCCGACAGCAGACCGTCGACATCGTCACGGTCAAGCGTCAGGTCATCGGCGAAATGCCGGTCACCCGTGGCGTCGGGCACGTACTTCACACAGACAACGATCCTCAGGCTCACGCCGGCTCTCCTACCGCATCGTCTTTTCTGGGCTGCCTTGCTGCTCGCAGCATAGGCGCCTGATGGTGGGTTTCCCGGTCAGGTCGACCCGCGCACCGACCATAATATTACTCACCAGTACATCGACCTGATGCCCGCTGAGCAAGCGCTTTGAACTGTGATCTTCCCAACGCCCCACCGGCCCGCCGACCGGGAACTCTCAACTGCCGGGCGCCGCGCCGGAGACGGCCACACCGAGTGCGGCGATCACATCGGCCCTGCGGGGTGCCCCCGCCGCCCTGCGCACGATCCGGCCCGCCGCGTCGAGGACGAGCACCGTCGGTGTCTTGAGGATGCCGAGCTCGCGCACCAGCTCCAGGCGGTCCTCCGCGTCGAGCTCCACATGGGCGACGCCATCGACCATGCCGGTGACTTCGGCGAGCGTGCGCCGGGTGGCACGGCAGGGCTGGCAGAACGCGCTGGAGAACTGGACGAGCGTGGCGCGCTCCCCCAACTCCGCGCCCAACTCGGCCGCGCCGAGCCGCCTTTCACCGTCACGCCCGCGCACCTTGAGCCTCCCGTTCGTACGGCGGTGGAGCACGCCGAAGAGACTCGCCACCGCGAGCACCGCCACGCACACCATGAGCCCTGTCGTCGTCATCCCCCGTGCAGCGTTCACACGACCGCAAAATATTCCGCGGTCCCGGGCGTGCGGCCCTGAGCGATGCTGGTGTCATGAACATTGATGTCAGGGGTCCTCGCTTCGGCGCGGCCCTCACCACCGTCGTCCTGGCCGTGGTCCTCGTCACCGGCAGCGGCGCGCTTCTCGGCTGGCAGGCCCTGGTCTTCGCGGTGGGCGCGCTGGCCGGCGCGGGGCGGTCGCCGTACGGATGGCTGTTCCGCACCGTCGTACGGCCGAGGATCGGACCGCCCACGGAGTTCGAGTCCCCGCAGCCGCCGCGTTTCGCGCAGGCGGTCGGCCTGGTCTTCGCGGTGTTCGGGCTGGTCGGCTATCTGTGGGGGCCTCTCTGGCTCGGAATGGCCGCCACCGCGTGCGCGCTCGCCGCCGCCTTCCTCAACGCGGTCTTCGGCTACTGCCTCGGCTGCGAGATGTACCTCCTGCTGCGCCGTACGACCGCGGCGCTGCGCTAGGGCCTGTCGTTCGGATCTTGCCGGGCTCGTGGTCCCTGGCACCGCGCCCTGATCCAGCCTGATCCGAACGACAGACCCTAGAGCCACGCCACTGCTTCAGGTGGTTGATGCACCGTTCCACCACGTCGCGCCGCTTGTAGAGATGCTCGTCGAAGGCCGGCGGGCGTCCGCCCCTGCTGCCCCACCGAATCGATCACGCGCTTCCCCTGCCCAGAAATCCGGTCCCCGGCCCGATGCGTCCGCAGTCCTACTCGGGCTTGTCGCCGGTTGTCTGCGTGACGGCGGTCACCGCGGACTCCCCTTTGCGCCAGGTCACCGTCACTTTGAGGGTGGCCTTGCCCCCGGCATCCGTCACGACACTCACCAACTGCCCGCTCTTCGCTGCGATTTCGATGCCGAATTCCAGCGTCACCTCGTCCGGGGCCGCGCGCCGGAGTCCGGATCTGACGCTGTTTGTGACGGTCTCCAGGGTCTGAGGGAGATCGCCCAGCTGCCGTGACAGGCGTTCGCCGAAGCCCGTGTCCCTGGGGCCGTCGTCATCGTCGTTGACGCTCACCCATAGGGAGGTCCCGTCCGGCATGACCGCCTGCACTGCATCGGACACGTGTGCGCCTCCTGTTGGTTTGTCAGCTCCAGAGGGAAGGATGCCCGATTCCGGGGACGCCGGGAGGCCAGTCACTTAAAATCATGCTGCCGTCACGGAGGAGAGTGGTCATGATGGGCCGACAGGCCGAGTTACCGCCGGAGGAAATTTACCTCTCCGACGTCGAAATCCACCGCCAGTCCCCCATCGCGAGCGCCGAGGACTTACGGGCGCGTGTGCTGTTCCATGTACTGCTGTCCGACACTCTGTTCATCGGCGACGCGCAGTCACTCAACACCCCCCTTTTCCGTGCTCTGGTGTCCTCTCACGAGGCCGACGGCCACGCCGTAAGGTCGGATCTCGCGCCGCTCCTAGGCAGCGGCCACATCCAGGTCGCATGCCGGGACGGGCTGACACTGACGGCCGTCCGGGATGCTCAGGCGGTGCGGCAGGTCGAGCACGCGCCGGATTCCGCCTACGCGGAACTGATGGACGGGTTGACACGTGCGCACGCGGTCACCTACCGACTTGACGCCGTATCGGCTGCCTTCAAGTCGGGTGTGATCCGGCTGCTCGAAGAGCAGACACGGAACGCCGGGGGAGAGACCGGTGGCACGATTGACGCCGCGTTGGACTTCGTGAGGGGGCAGGAGCCCCTCTACTTCAAAGCCCTCAGAGACTGGGAGGAGTCCTTCCGGCGCAAGTCGTCGGGAAGCACGGAGATCGTGCTCGCCCTCGCCGCCGTGGACAGAGCGGCGGGCGAGTCGTACCGCCAGGCACTCCCTCATGTACTGGGGGCCGGGACCGCCGCCCCGCGCAGCGTCGAACGACCCGGCGCCGCGAGCCGCACGGTCCTGGAGCGCGCTACGCTGCCCGCCGGCATTCTCGACAGTTTCCTGCTCGGCAGACTGCCCGTCGAGGTGTTCCTGGAGGCCACGGAGCAGCAGTCCCGCGGCGTCCTTGTCCACCAGTTGGGCCTGCTGCGTCGAGGCGCCGGACCAGACGTGCACCTCCTCTCGGAAGCTGTGACGGAGTTCAGCACATGGATGCGGGAGACGTTCGTCCGTACCTTCCGTGACAACGACGAACGCGCGCGAGCGGTTCTCAACAGCAACCGCAACTTGATGCGCTTCGGAATCTCCCAGGACTCACTGACCGGCGCACTCGGCGCCGGACTCGATGTGCCGGAGACGGACGAGGACGGGGACTACCTCGGCCTGCAGGTCGTCGACCGGACTGTGCCGACCGCCGACGGAGCGGCCGATATCGAAGAACTCGACGCGCGGCAGATGCGACAGCGCGTCATCACAGGTGCGTACGCCGGCTGAGCCGGACGTCGCTCACGCCGTTGGCCCGTGGTCGGGGCCGTCAACGAGTGCGAGTGCCAGAGCGGCCAGCGTCACACCGCAGGTGACGTTGCCGTTCCGCAGCCACTTCGCCACCTCCGTGCGCGACACCCAGATCGGCCGGGCCACCGACTCCATGCCCTCCGGCTCCGCGGCGGGCGGGGCACCTGCCGAGCCGGTGGGTCGGACTTCGGCAACGAAGACGTGCACGTCCGATTCGATCAGACCTGTCTCGGCGTGAATGACGCCCAGTGAGCGCAGCGCGGACGGGGAGCAGTCGAAGCCGGTCTCCTCCCGGAGTTCCCGTGCGGCCGCGACAGCGAGACCCTCGCCGGCTTCGCATCCGCCCCGGGGGAACTCCAGGGAAACTCCGCCGATCGGGTAGCGATACGTGGGAACGAAGGCGAAGCCGTCCCGTCCGACAGGGACGATCACCACTCCGATGCTGGACCACTGCCAGCGCAGATAACGGCCCCGCTCGCCCGATGGCGCGAGTACCTCGTCATTGAACAGTGTGCCGAAACGGTTGCGGAAGACCTCCACCGCGCGCTGCCGCCGGATGGGCGGGGGCTCGGCGTGCACAGATTCGTTGTCCATCGGCGCCGGTCCCTCTCAGCTCACGTGACTGTCCAGCACAGTCTTCATCTCTACCCATGATGAGCGTTCGTGTGCGAATTCGTCGAGTTCGTCGCTGAGTTCGAGCAGCACGTGGAGCACTTGAATCTGCTGTTCCCGCAGTCGGCGCGAGGTTCGCACCGGCAGCGCCGCGCGTTCCAACGCCGCACGGCTCAGAGCGCGGTAGGCCTCGCTGAAACGCGCGGCCTGGATCAGGCCGAAGCCGTGACGCTGCAGGGTGTCGGGCAGCCGGGTGAGATAACGGCCGGGGCGGAGTCTGACCAGCTCCTCCAGTCGTTCGACCGCCTGCCTACTGGAGCTGAGCGCCTCCTCGGTCCTGCCTGTGCGGTGGCGGCATTCGGCGAGTATTTCCAGGCAGGTGAGGTACACGTCGTCCTGCCGAACACCTTCGGGGACCTGGACGCATCGCATGACTCCCTCGGCGGCGTCCCGAGCCGCACCGTTGACCTGTGCGTCTCCGAGCCGCAGCAGGGCGAGCAGACTCAGTGCGCCCGCCATGTCCATGAGGGTGTGCCACATGCCGGGATTGTCCTCGATGAGCTGCCGATACAGGGCAACAGCCTCGACACTGAGCCCCAATGCCGATGCCGTCTCCCCGGACCGGTGCCGTAGCAGGCTCAGGTTGTGCAACGCGGCGGCGTAGTCGGAGCGGTACCGCGCGGATCCGCGGACAAGATCGCGGCTGAGCACGACCGCCTCGTCGGCTGCCCGCACAGCGTCGTCCCGGAGTCCGCTCTCCTCCAACCGCAGGCTGTACCTGCGCAGGCGCCGCAGACGGAGCTGCCGGTCGCTGTCGTCGCTCCCCGTGTCAGGGGATTGGAGCAGCCGCTGGAGCACGAGCGCCGACAAGGCGGAAAGGCCGGACGCGTAGCCGGGAAGACGGGATTCGACCAGCAGGAGCAGGTCGGTGGAACAGGTCCGAAGTACCGGCTGGAGCAGGTCCGCGAGGGGCTCGGCGTGCGGCACCCGCGCGGCGACGGTCACCAGGGCCGGCACCAGGAGTTGGGGGTTGGCGCGCACAAGGTGGGCAAGCGCCCGGTCGAGGACCGCGTGGGCGGGATGGTCCGCGACCCGGCCCACGGTCGTGCAGCCACGGGCACGGGCCAGGACGTCGAGTGTGTCCGACACGGCCTTGGTCCGCGCCTGCTCGTCCCGAAGCGTGGAGACGTTCAGCACGGCCGTGAGGTAGGCGACGTCGTCGCCCGAGCTCTCGGGCTCCGCCAACACCCGGCGTACCAGGATCTCGCCCAGCCGATCAGGTTCGAGGGGGGTGACGTGGTCGCCTTCCTCCGCCGGATACAGCGCGCGTAAGCAGGCCTGTACGGCGGGCACGTTCACGGGCGGCTGTCCGGGGAAAGCTGTGTCGCGCACGGACGTCAGCAGCTCGGTCAGTTCACCCCGACTACGCCGCTGGGCCAGGGTCGGCACCAGCAGCAGGCCCTCTGCCATCAGCCGCCCGGTACGTCCCGCCAGGACACCGCCCGTCCCCAGGCGGTCCTCCAGCAGCGTGTACCATCCCGTGATCTCGTGTCGGCAAATGCGTGCAAGCGGGTCGTCGCCCTCCTTCCACTCCTCGCCCTGGCGGAGGGTGAGGACAGCGTCAAGAGCAGCCGCGAGCATTCCCAGAATCGAGTCCTGTCGGCCGGCCCTCTGCGCGAGAGACGGCGGCATGAGCACCCACGAACACTCAAGCAGGCGGGCGAACTCTCCGAACGCCTCGGTGACCAGGGCGGCGGGATCCTTGGCGGTCAGTGTGTTGGGCAGCCTGTGTGAACTCGCGCTCCTCAGAGCCCAGTCCTCGATGTACTGCTCTTCGAACTCCTCCCTCAGCGCCTGCCACAGCGGCTCCTCGGAACGTGCCAGCAACAGCACGCGCAGCGTGATGCCGTCAGGCAGGTGCCGTCGGATGTGCGCCATGACAGCACTGATGTCGCCGATCCGTGCTTGGGCATAGTCGAACACCACCAGACAGGGAAAGCCCGCGCCGAGAGCGGCGGTGAGACCATCAAGCCACCGCGTTCGTCGCAGGGGGTCACCGAGTGACCTCTTGTCCGCGAATCCGGCTATCCAGCCCATGTTCCGCAGTTGGTGGCACAGTTCGGCGGCCAGACGGGTCTTGCCCGACCCGCCCGGCGCGTACAACAGGCGCAACAGTTGATCGTCGAGTTCATAGCACCAGTTCTTGAGCTCGCCGAGTTCAGGGCGGTCCACGAACGGCATGACCCCGCGTGCCAGCATCTGCGCCGGCGTGTTCCCGAACCCCTGCCCCGGACCGCCGGGTTCGGGACCGAAGAGGTCCGCCTGGCGTCCCCTACGGTCGCCGACGAGGTCGAACCAGACCGTTCCTGGCCGGTGCGCGGCGTGATTGCGTTGCAGCAGCCCCGGCGAGCACTCCTCCACGGCGCTTACCGGAATCAGCCATCCGCCCGACGCTCCTTTCTCGTGCCGGGACGCCTTGAGCATCCCGCACACACGCCCCGTCGTCGTGTCGAGCACCGGGCCGCCGCTGAACCCCTGAACCACCTTGTCCCACTGGAGCCGCACGAAGCGCCCGCTCCGGCCGGCCACGGTGAGATGCAGAGTGTCGGGCTGAACGCCCGGGTCCAGCGTGTCGCCGCTGAATCCGTGAACGGACACAGACGCCGCCTGCGTGGGTGGCCCGGCCCCGAGCCACACCCCATGCAGATCATGTGCGGGCTCACTCAGCCGGACCTCGGCAAGATCCGGGAATCCGTAGGTACTTCCTGCGCCCTTCTCCTCAGGTGTGAGACGCACGACCTCGATTGCGACGGTGCGACCCTCCACCGTGGCCGTCAGGCCGCTCCTGTCCCGCCCGGCCACCACGTGCGCGCACGTGAGGGCGGTGTCGGGCGTCACGAGGAAGCCGGTCCCGCAGAAGGTCTCGCCGGCCCAGAGGGCCACAACGTTCCGCTCGGTCAGGATGCGCAGCCTCTCCAGTGACTCGCCGTCCAGGCCCTTGTGTGTCGTCATCGATCTCCCCCGAGCGCGGCCCCGCGCATCCCGCTCACCGTCAGACAGGTGTCGACAGCATTCTGCCGGTACGTGAGATGTGGCATCGCCTTGTTCCGCGCGTCGGCTCACCAGGAGGCCGCGTCGCGTTCGATGATCTCGTCGCCCCTCAGCGGGCCGCTTCGGACCGGGGAGATGGTCGGCCCGGGACAGTTCGAGGTGCCGGGTGCCGGGGACGCCGTCCGGACGTTCTGACGTGGCGGCGGAACAATGAGCCCGCCCGGTGGGCCGGCCGGCGGCAAACGCCCTGATCACCCGGGAATGACGTGATGAGAATCTCGCTCCGCGCCGTCGGCAGGACTGGCCACAAGGCCGTGTTTGGGGCACGATCTGCCCAATGCCGAAAACCTACGGCTGCGTAGCTTCCGTCGGGAGAACCCTCCCCGGAACAAGAAGGGTCCCCTCCAGATGGCAGAGCTCGTCTACCGGCCGGTCGTCGGCGCCGCCCGCACACTGTTCAAGGCGCTGGACCTCAAGATCGAGACTCAGGGGTCCGAGAACATTCCGCGTACCGGCGGTGCCGTGCTCGTCAGCAACCACATCAGCTATCTGGACTTCATCTTCACCGGGCTCACCGCGCTCCCCCAGAAGCGCCTCGTCCGCTTCATGGCGAAGGACTCCGTTTTCCGGCACCGGGTCTCGGGACCGCTCATGCGCGGCATGAGGCACATCCCGGTGGACCGTGAACAGGGCGAGACCGCCTACGCGCACGCGCTCGACTCGCTGCGCGCCGGCGAGATCATCGGGGTGTTCCCCGAGGCGACCATCTCGCAGTCCTTCACGCTCAAGTCCTTCAAGTCCGGCGCGGCGCGCCTGGCGCAGGAGGCCGGCGTGCCGCTGATCCCGATGGCGCTGTGGGGCACCCAGCGGCTCTGGACCAAGGGGCGCCCGCGCAACTTCCGGCGCAGCCACATCCCGGTGACGATGCGGGTCGGCGAGCCGCTGGAGGCCCCCGCCGACCAGTACGCGGGTGCGATCACCCGGCGGCTGCGCGATCGTGTGCAGGAGCTGCTGGAAGCCGCCCAGCGCGCCTATCCGGTACGGCCCAAGGACGCGAACGACACCTGGTGGGTACCGGCGCACCTGGGCGGTACGGCTCCGACCCCGGCCGAGGCCCGCGAAGCCGGCTGAGCCTCGCGGCCCTACGGACAACAGCACCGAAACGTCACTGCAGGTCCGCGGGACCAGCCCGTGAGCCGGTCCGTACCGCCGGTCCCCCGGCCTGCGGCTCGTCAGCCCGCGGGGTGCACCGTGATCCGCGCCCCGGGGCTCAACTTCTCCAGCGATTCGGCGAGTTCGGTACCCGCCGTGTCGAGCTCGGCGCGGGTCGTCGGGGCCAGGCTCTCCAGCAGGAAGACCGCGTTCACCGACTCCTCGGTGAGCCGGGTGCGCACGCCCTGGCGCCAGTTCCAGCGCCGGCAGGTGACGCCCTCGTCGTCGCGCCACACGACCTCGCCCGCGTCCGGGTGCTCGACGGCGCTCTCGCCGCCCGCGGCGGTGTGGAACGGCTCGTCGCCGGTGGCCCGTACGAGCCGCATGGCGCCCGTGATCCGGTCGATGTCCTCACCGCCGACAGGGATCAGATGGGCCACGCTGATCGCGTTGTAGAGGTCCACGAGCAGATTGATCCGGGGCAGACCGCCGTCGGTGAGCGCGCGCCTGGCCAGTGCCTCCGCGGAGTTGCGGGTACGGGAAGGCTTGCTGCCGAAGGCGGTGTACGCCGCGCGCCAGGCGGCCATGTGCGGGTCCTCGTGCGGGGCGCGCCCGTCCAGACGGGCGGCGAGCCGGCGGGCCGCGTCGTCGAGCAGCGCCGAACTCGCCTCGTTGCTGGGGCCGTTCACCAGCCCGTGGGCCTCGACGGCGAGCGGGGTGAAGCCGGGGACGAGGGTGCGCACCTCGTCCGACACGGTGAGTGTCAGGGTCATCGTCTGCCTTGCCTCGGGACGTACGGAAGCGGTGCATCACAGCACACCGGGAGGTCTACTGTAATGCACCGCGAGAGGAGGGTCCGGGTCGTCGGTTACCTGGCCATCTCTTCCTTCAGCGCCTGGACGAACGCGTCGACGTCGTCCTCGGTGGTGTCGAAGGCGCACATCCAGCGCACGTCGCCGGCCGCCTCGTCCCAGAAGTAGAAGCGGAAGCGCTTCTGGAGGCGCACGCTCACGTCGTGCGGCAGCCGGGCGAAGACGGCGTTGGCCTGGACGGGGTGCAGGATCTCGACGCCGTCGACCGCGCGCACGCCGTCGGCGAGCCGCTGCGCCATGGCGTTGCTGTGCCGGGCGTTGCGCAGCCACAGGTCACCGGCCAGCAGCGCCTCCAACTGCACGGAGACGAACCGCATCTTGGAGCTGAGCTGCATCGACAGCTTGCGCAGCCGCTTCATCGCGCGCACCGAGTCCGGGTCGATCACGACGACGGCCTCACCGAAGATCGCGCCGTTCTTCGTGCCGCCGTAACTCAGCACGTCCACACCGACGGTGTTGGTGAAGGTGCGCATCGGTACGTCGAGGGAGGCGGCGGCGTTGGATATCCGGGCCCCGTCGAGATGGACCTTCATGCCCCGCTCGTGGGCGTGCTCGCAGAGCGCGCGGATCTCGTCCGGGGTGTAGACCGTGCCCAGTTCGGTGTTCTGGGTGATCGAGACGACCTGCGGCATGGCGCGGTGCTCGTCGTCGTAGCCCCAGGCCTGCCGGTCGACCAGCTCCGGGGTGAGTTTGCCGTCCGGGGTGGGCACGCCGAGCAGTTTGAGCCCGCCGACCTTCTCGGGCGCCCCGCCCTCGTCCACGTTGATGTGCGCGGACTCGGCGCAGATCACCGCGCCCCAGCGGTCGGTCATCGCCTGGAGCGCGACGACATTGGCCCCGGTGCCGTTGAAGACCGGGAAAGCCTGCGCGGTGGGGCCGAAGTGGCCGTGCATGACGCGCTGGAGATGGTCGGTGTACTCGTCCTCGCCGTACGCGACCTGGTGGCCGCCGTTGGCGACGGCGAGCGCGGCCAGCACCTCGGGGTGGGCGCCCGCGTAGTTGTCGCTGGCGAAGCCGCGCGTGCCGGGGTCGTGGTGCGCACGCGCGGCCGTCGTACGGGACGTCATGACTCGGGCGTCAGCCACAGGCGGTTTCCGTTCACTTCACCGGCGGGCCGGTCCCAGACCCCGGCGATGGCGTCGGCCAGCTCTCCGGTGTCCGTGAAGCCCGCGAACTTCGCATTCGGGCGCTCGGCGCGCATCGCGTCGTGCACCAGTGCCTTGACGACCAGGATCGCAGCCGCCGCGCGCGGCCCTTCGTCGCCCCCGGCCTTGCGGAAGTCGTCGCCCAGCGCCAGCGTCCAGGCCTCGGCCGCCGCCTTGGCCGCCGCGTAGGCGGCGTTGCCGGCCGTGGGCCTGCTCGCGCCCGCCGCGCTGACCAGCACGTAGCGGCCGCGGTCGCTGCGCAGCAGGGCGTCGTGGAAGGCGAGGGAGGTGTGCTGGACGGTGCGGATCAGCAGCTTCTCCAGCAGGTCCCAGTCGGCGAGGTCGGTGTCGGCGAAGGTCTTGCCGCCGCGCCAGCCGCCGACGAGATGGACGAGACCGTCCACCCGGCCGGCGTCCTTCTCGGTCTTGGCCGCCCAGGCGCGGGTGGCCACCGGGTCGAGGAGGTCGACGGTGTCACCGATGACGGTGGCGCCGCCGTGGGCGCGGCGCGTGGCGTCGACGGCCTCGGCGAGGCTCGTGGCGTCCGCGTCGCCGGCCACCACCGTCGCGCCGGCCGAGGCCAGACGCAGCAGCGTGGCGCGCCCCGCGGGGCCGCCCGCTCCGGCGACCGCGACAACGGCGCCGTCCAGTGCGACGCCCGCTCCGGTGGTTGCGCTCATGGTCGTCTTCTCCGTCATGCCGGTGTCCCCCGCAGTCCTTCGTGTGTGTGCGCGCCGCCGCTCGGGCTCACGCGGCTCGCTTCTCGGGGCTCGTCGCCGTGATGCCCTGGGTGGAGGCGATCACGGTCTTGAGCTTCTTGGCCAGTGCCTCGTAGAACATGCTGAGCGGAAACTCGTCCGGAAGCACGTCGTCGACGAGCTTGCGCGGGGGCAGATCCAGGTCGAGGGCGTCCGGGCCCTTGGCCCAGCGCGATCCCGGGTGCGGGGCCAGATAGGTGGAGACGAGGTCGTAGGCGGCGAACCAGTGGACCAGTTTCGGGCGGTCGATACCGGCCCGGTAGAGGCTCTCGATCTCGCCGAGCAGCTGCTGGGTGACCTGCGGGGCCCGGTCCCAGTCGATGCGCAGGGTGTTGTCGGTCCAGCGGACCACGTCGTGCTTGTGGAGGTAGGAGAAGAGGAGCTGGCCGCCGAGGCCGTCGTAGTTGCGCTCACGGGCGCCGGTGACGGGGAAGCGGAACATCCGGTCGAAGAGGACCGCGTACTGCACGTCGCGGCCCTGCGCGACGCCGTCGGCCTCCAGCTTCACGGCCTCCCTGAAGGCGGTGAGGTCGCAGCGCAGCTCCTCCAGGCCGTACATCCAGAACGGCTGCCGCTGCTTGATCATGAAGGGGTCGAACGGCAGGTCGCCGTGGCTGTGGGTGCGGTCGTGGACCATGTCCCAGAGGACGAAGGCCTGCTGGCAGCGGTCCTGGTCGCCGATCATCTCGTGGATGTCGTCGGGGAGTTCGACACCGAGGATGCCGACGGCGGCGTCGGTGACCCGGCGGAAGCGGGCGGCCTCGCGGTCGCAGAAGATGCCGCCCCAGCTGAACCGCTCGGGGGCCTGCCGGACGGCGATCGTCTCGGGGAAGAGGACCGCGGAGTTGGTGTCGTAACCGGCGGTGAAGTCCTCGAAGGTGATGCCGCAGAAGAGGGGGTTGTCGTAGCGGGTGCGCTCCAGCTCGGCGAGCCACTCGGGCCAGACCATGCGCAGAACGACCGCTTCCAGATTGCGGTCCGGGTTGCCGTTCTGCGTGTACATCGGGAAGACGACCAGGTGCTGGAGCCGGTCCACGCGGTCGGCCGCGGGCTGGAAGGCGAGCAGCGAGTCCAGGAAGTCGGGCACCTCGAAGGCGCTGTCGGCCCATTTGCGGAGGTCCGAGACGAGCGCGGCGTGGTAGGCGGCGTCGTGCGGCAGCAGGGGCGACAGCTGCTCGACGGCGGCGGTCACGCGGTCGAGCGTGACCTCGGCGAGGGCGCGCGGGGGCGCGTCGTCGGCGTCGAAATCTATGGAGCCGTCCTTGGACTGCCAGGGGCGGATCTCCTCGACGGCGTTCTTGAGCTCGGTCCAGGCGGGGTGCTCGACCACCCGCTCGGCGTCGGCCGTGTGCCCTCCGGGTCGGTCCTGCACAAGAATTTCCGTCATGTCACGTCCTCCACGGGAGAAGCTGGCGTCAAAGCACCGTATCGGTCTTCGATTCTCCCGTACAAGTACGGACGACACAAATTATCCTGCCTCACTTTGGGTTTACGGGCGTTTTTCCTGCCGTTCGCCCCGTGGACGACAGTCCCCAGCCTGTACGGGTACGACACGGGTCCAGACCGGCACCGTGGCCGTTAGGCTGCCGCCGTGCCGCGTGGGGCACCAGCGCCGCGCGGGAGCCGCCGACGACGGAAGCGAGTCAGCCTTGACTTTCCTCACCATCGGTCATCGTGGAGTGATGGGTGTCGAACCCGAGAACACCCTGCGCTCCTTCCTGCACGCCGAGCGGGCCGGTATGGACGCCATCGAGCTCGACCTTCATCTGAGCAAGGACGGCGCCCTCGTCGTCATGCACGACGCCGAGCTGGACCGCACGACCGACGGAACGGGCCCGATCGCCGACCGGACCCTCGCCGAGCTGCGGGAGCTCGACGCGGGACAGGGCGAGCGCGTGCCGGTCTTCGAGGAGGTCCTGGACGCGGTGGGCGCACCGCTCCAGGCGGAGATCAAGGACGTGGCGGCGGCGCGCGCGCTGGCCGAGGTCATGCACCGGCGGAAGCTGGTCGGGCGGGTGGAGGTGTCCTCGTTCCACGACGAGGCCGTCGCCGAGATCTCCGCGCTGGTGCCCGGCGTACGGACGGTGCTGATCGCCGGCCGCTGGGGCGGTGACATCGTGGACCGGGCGGTCGCGGTCGGCGCGGACTCGCTCGCGCTGAACATCCGGCGGCTGACCCTGGAGGTCGTCGAGCGCGCGCACGAGGCGGGGCTCGGCATCATCGGGTGGGTGGTGAACACCCCGGACCAGTTGCGGCTGGTCCGCGCGTTCGGCCTGGACGGCGCGACCACCGACTTCCCGGAGATCCGCCGCACCGGCCGCTTCACGGCCTGACGCCGTGCTGACCGTGGCGCCGGCGCCACGGTCAGTCGAGCGGCTTGACCAGCAGTTCGAACGCCAGGTCGTCGCGCTGCGGGATGCCGAAGCGCTCGTCGCCGTACGGGAAGGGGGTCAGCTGTCCCGTACGGCGGTAGCCGCGGCGCTCGTACCAGGCGATCAGGTCCTCACGCTGGACGATCACGGTCATGTGCATCTCGCCGACGCCCCAGTCCGCGCGGGCGCGGCGCTCCGCCTCGGCGATGACGCGCTTGCCCAGGCCGCCGCCCTGCGCCTCGGGGTCGACGGCGAACATGCCGAAGTACGCGGCGGGACCGCGGTGTTCCAGCTGACAGCAGGCGACCAGCGCGCCGTCCGACTCGACCGTCAGGAGCCGGCTGCCGTCGGCCTCGATCACGTCGAGCACGCCCTGCTCGTCGGTGCGCTGCCCCTCCAGCAGGTCGGCCTCGGAGGTCCACGACGCGCGGGCGCTGTCACCGCGGTAGGCGGACTCGATGAGCGCGACGAGCCGCTTGACGTCGTCTGCGGTGGCGTCCCGGTAGGTGAGCAGGCCGGGGGCGGGGCGCGGGGTGGTGTCCATGGTGCGCGTTCTCCGATTCTCCGCTGCGGGCGGGCGGCGCGCCCGAGCCTAACCCCACTTCCCGGGGGTCCCGATCAATGGGGTGCGCGGAGCCGGATCGCCCGGATCTCGAAGGGGCGCAACCGCAGCGGTACGGCTCCGTCCGGCGCCGCGGGCAGTGCCGCTCCCGGTTCCTCCAGCAGGTCGGCGTCGAGGGCCACGACCGGTCCGTACGAGGCGGTGAGCGCGGCCCGTGCCGTGCCGCCGCGCGATTCGTACCGGCGCACCACGACATCGCCGGACCGGTCGTCGGCGAGCTTGACCGACTCGACGACGACGTCCGGGTGGTCGACGGCGACCGGCGGGGCGGTGTCGGCGCGGCCGGAGCGCGCCCGGAGCGGGAGGTTGAGCGCGTAGCCACCCGCGCCCCGGGACCGGTTCGCGCGGGACCGCCCAGGCGGTCGGGGTGAGGGGGACGGCCGCGCTGTGGAGCGCGGGGCGCAGGCGCCGTTCCAGGAACTTGGTGACGCGTTCCTCGGTGAGTCGACGGTCGTCATGCACGGTGCTGAACTCCCGGCTCGCAGAGGCGGATCGCTGGCGTCGGGGGTGCGGTGAGGGGGGCGTCGGGGCCCGGCCCCTTACGGCTTGGGCAGCCGCAGGGCGTCGGTCCGGCCGTCCGGCCAGCTGACGGTGACCGTGGCGTCGCCGCCCGGTTCCGTGAAGTGCCAGGCGACGTGCGGCAGTTGGGCGTCGTCCAGCCGGGTGCCGCCGAGGTGGACCGCCGCCGCGTGGACGCGGCCGGATCGCGGCGGGCCGTCGGTGAGCAGCAGCGGCACGGTGCAGACCGCGCCGAGCGGGGTGCTTCCCCGGGACTCGTAGAGCCCCGCGTGGTCGAAGCCGGCGAGCCCGACGACGGTGGAGAAGGTGCCGTCCGGTCCGCCGACGGTTACGCGCGGCGAGGCGCCGTCGGTCGCGTTCCGGTACGCGTCGATGTCGGCATCGGCGTCGGCATCGGCGAGTGGCCACCCGCCGAGGCGCAGCCGCCAGGGGCCGGGGTGGACGGTGTGCGGGGAGCCCTGCGGCTCGTTGTCCTCCGCCGCGGGGTCGACGCGGACGGCCCGGATCTCGACGGCGCCGCGCAGCACCGAGCCGACGGTGATCCAGGGGCCGAGGCGGTGCGCGGTGTCGGGACCGCCGAAGGGGTCCCACTCCTCGTCGTGGGGCCAGTGGGCGCGGCTGCGCGAGACGCCTGTCGCGCCCTGGACGGCGATGCGGTGCAGCGGGCGGCGGTGCGCGGCGTGTCCCGCCTCGTCGACCAGGGTGACGGTGGAGTCGACCGGTCCGCCCGCCGGGTCCCGCGGCATGCCGGGCGCGGTGTGGGTGGAGTAGGCGAGGCGCGCGTAGTTGGGGTCGTCGGAGACCGGGCGCGCCGGGTCCGCGTGGTCGCTGCCGTGGTTGACGACGCGGACGATGCCGTCGGCGGCGGTCGTGGAGACCAGCCAGCCGGGCGCGGCCAGCGTGAGCGCGTGGTCCGCGCGCTCGACGGGCAGGGCGGTCCTCGGCTCGGTCCAGACGGGGTGCCCGGCGGGCAGGAGCAGGCCCGCGAAGCCTTTGCTCGCCCAGTAGGGCGACGCGGGGCCCGAGTACGCCTGCCGGATCCGCGGGAAGGCGTGGTGCCAGCCCAGTGGGAGCAGTCCGTCGCCGTTCACCGCGCCGTGGCCGGTGAAGTGGTCGAGGGTCCGGTCGGCGAGGGCGCCCGTCTCGCCCGGTTCGAGCGGGGTGGCGTCGAAGAGCGCGCCGGTCCACAGTGGGGCGAGGGTGGCGAACCGGTAGGTCAGCGAGCGCCCTTGGACGAGTGGCGAGCCGTTGGCGCCGACGAGCCGGCGGTAGTCCTGGAGGTAGCGGCGCAGGCGGCGCCGGTAGCGGTCGGCGAGATCCTGTCCCGGGCCTTCGGGTGCGGCGTCGCCGAGGATCCGGCAGAACCAGAGCGGGTAGAAGTGCATGGCCCAGCCGCTGTAGTGGTCGTAGTTGCGGTGTGCGCCGCCGCTGAGGCCGTCGGAGTACCAGCCGTCGCCCGTGTACCAGGCGTCGGTCAGCTCGATGGTGCGGTCGAGGTCGTCGGCGCGCCAACTGCCGCCCGCCGTACGGGAGAACGCCTCGGTGACGGCCTGGAACCAGATCCAGTTGTTGGGCGGCATGTCGGTGCCGACCATCTGCCCCAGCCAGTGGAGCAGCTGCTCTCTGGTGCGTCCGGTCAGCCGGTCCCAGATCCATGACCGGGTCTCGTGCAGGGCGATCGCGATCGAGGCCGCCTCCACCTTCGCCTGGTTGGACTCGGCGAAGGTGGGCCAGCGTTCGCGGGAGGCCGGGTCGACGCCGGCGGTGAGCCCTTCGGCGTACCACTCGGCGAAGTGGTGCGGGTCCTCGCCGTTGGCGCCCGCCAGCCGGAAGGCGGCGAGCAGGAAGGTGCGCGCGTAGCCCTCCAGGCCGTCGCTCCAGCGGCCGTTGGCGCTCTCGGGCCCCGGCAGCCGGATCAGCGCGCGGTGGTCGGAGGCGTACGGCCTGGGGGCGAGCAGCAGGCGGTCGGCCAGCTTCTCCCAGCGGGCCCGGGGTGTCGGAGCCGTACTCCGCGCGGGAGCCGTACCGCCCCTCAGCACGCTCCTCCCTCCGCTCCCCCGGCGTCCGCGTCCTCGGCGCCGAGGGGGCTTCTGCGGTGTCTCGGGGCGAAGCCCAGCAGCCGTGCGCAGGCCGAGGTGTCGAACAGCGAGGCGTGGCCGGTCAGTTCGGCGAAGTACGGCACGCCCGGGTGGTGCTCTTCGAGCAGTTGGGCCGTCGGCACGGGCGACGAGGTGTCGTCCGCCGCGACGTTGAGCACATGACAGCCCGTCAGCTCGGCGAGGAGCGCGTACCGGACGGCCCTGGCGGCGTCCCTGGTGTCGAGCCACCCCCAGAGGTCCATCCGGTGGGCGGCCGGATCCCGGCGCACGGCGGCGAGTTGTCGCGCCAGCCGTTCGCCGGTGCCGGTGAACGGGAACCGCATGCAGACGATGTCGGTGCCGTGGCGCCGGTGGGTGGCGCGGGCCGTCTCCTCCAGGGCGAGCTTGGAGAGGCCGTACGGATCCTGGACGAGCGTGGGGTGTTCCTCGTCCAGGGGTACGTAGCGCGGGGACTGCGGCTTCGGTGACCAGGCGAGTCCCACGGCCGCCAGGCTGGAGGCGGCGACGACGCGGCGTACGCCGGTGCGGCCCGCCTCGTCCAGGACCCGGTGGGCGGTGAGGCAGTTGGTGGCGAACAGGGCGCTGTCGTCGTCGGAGTTGGGGTGCGGGACGGCGCCCAGATGGACGACGGCGTCGGCGTCGGCCATGGCGTCGCGCACCAGTTCCGGATCGCGCAGATCGCCGGTGTGGACGCGGTCCAGCCGTGGGTCGTCGACGGGGACGAGGTCGGTGGCGACGATCCGGTGGCCGTGGGCCAGCAGGTCGTCGATGACATGGCCGCCGATGTGTCCGGCGGCTCCGGTGACCAGTACGCGCATCAGCCCTTCACCGCCCCGACGAGACCGTTGACGAAGTATCGCTGAAGACAGAGAAAAAGCAGTACGACGGGGATGACCACGATGAGGGCTCCGGCCATCAGGTTGTTGTAGTGCGGGACGTTCTCGGCCGCGAGGGTCTGGAGGCCGAGCGGGAGGGTGAAGGCCGACCGGTCGTTGAGCGAGACCCGGGTGAGCAGGTACTCGTTCCAGGTCGGGATCGCGGTGAGCAACGCGACGGTGATCAGGGCGGGTTGGGCCAGTGGCAGATAGATGTTGAGGAAGATCCGGAACTCGGCCGCGCCGTCGACCCGCGCGGAGTCGCGCAGTTCGGCGGGGATGGCGCCGAACGCGCCGGTCATGAGCAGGATCGACAGCGGGGCACCGCCGTTGACGAAGGGCAGCACCAGTCCCCAGTGCGTGCCGAGGATGCCCAGCTCGTTCTCCAGCAGCACGATCGGCAGCATCACCGTCACGCCGGGCACGAAGAGCAGCGAGACGAACAGCCGCGACAGGAAGGTGCGTCCGGGGAAACGCAGTACGGCGAAGGCGTAGCCGGCCGCCGCGTAGATCACCAGTGTGAGGGCCACGGTGTAGAGGGTGACCAGCAGGCTGTTGAGGAAGAAGTCGAAGAAGTGGAGCTTGTTCCAGGTGTCGATCAGGGTGTCGAAGGTGGGGTTCCTCGGGATCAGATGACCGCCGCTGACCACCTCCAGCTGGTCCTTGAACGCGGCCGACACCATCCAGAGGAACGGATAGACGCTGACCAGTCCGTATCCTCCGAGCAGCAGACCGACGACGGTACGGGCGAGGATCCGGCGGGTGCGGGCCCTGTTCCCGCCCGGTCGGTCGCCTCCTGGGCCCGCCTTGCCGGTCGGGCCGGCCCGGTGGGGGCCTTCGGTCGCGTGGGCGCGTTCGCCGGCCGGATCGGCCAGGGGGATCGACGTCATGTCTTGCTCCGCAGCGCTCGCAGATTGATCAGGGCCAGTACCAGGGCGGCGGCGAACAGCAGCCAGCCGAGCGCGCTCGCGAGGCCGAGCGTGGGCCGCAGCTCTTCGAGGAAGGCGAGGCTGTACGCCTCCAGGCCGAGCACGTTGGTGTGGTCGCCGGGGCCGCCGTTCGTCATCACCAGGAAGGTCTGGAAGCCCTGGAGCGAGTCCCGCAGGTTGAGCAGGACGACGATCGCCGTGATCGGGCGCAGCAGGGGCCAGACGACGGACAGGTTGGTGCGCCACCAGCCGGCGCCGTCGAGTTCGGCGGCTTCCAGCAGGCTGCGGTCGATGGTCTGAAGGCCCGTCAGATACAGGAGCATGGCGACGGGGACATGGCCCCACACGGTCACCACGATCATGGTGGGCAGGGCGGTGTCGGGGTTGCCGAGCCAGCCCTGCGGCTGCTGGAGCGAGCCGAGTCCGAGCTGGTCGAGCAGCAGGTTGACGGCGCCGTCCGGCTGGAGGATGTACTGCCAGGCGAAGAAGACGGCGATTCCGCTGGTCACGTACGGCAGGAAGAAGACCGACCGGAGGACCGACCGCATTCCGCGGGCCCGGTTGAGCAGGATGGCCAGCGGAAACGACACCAGGACCGTCAGCAGCGGTACGGAGATCATGACCTGGAGCGTGTTCAGGCCCGCGCTGCGCACCCGTGGCGCGTAGATGGGGCTGCGCCAGAGCAGATCGGCGTAGTTGTCCAGGCCGACCCAGGTCCAGTGCGGCATGAAGCCGTTCCAGGACGCGAAGCTCAGCAGGAGGCCGTAGCCGATGGTGTACAGGCCCATGACGGCGAAGAGGACGACGGCGGGGGCCACGAACAGATAGCCGGAGACGGCCTCGGTCCTGATCCCGCGGCGCGGTGTCCGCCCACCGCCCTCGCGGCCCGGCTCGGCGATGTCTCCCCCGGCCGGGGGCGTACGGCTCGCGCCGTCGCCCCCGGCCTCCCCGTGTGCGGTGGTTCGAGGTGCTGTGGTCACTGCGTCGCCCAGTAGTCGCTGTTGAGGTCACTGAGCCTGCCCCCGGCCCCGGTCGGGCTGTCCTTCCCCAGCGGGGTGAGATCGGCGAGGAGTTCGCCCGCCCTGTCCTGGTCGTAGCCCGGCGGGCGGAAGTCGTTGAGGCTCGGGTCGTACGTGGTCCCGGGCGTGCCCCGGAAGCTCTCCATCATCGAGGTGAGGGCGGGGCCGAGGACCTTGGCGGAGTCGGCGCCCAGTTCGGTGGCCGGCAGATCGGCGGACTCCTTGGCGAACCTCGCCGCGACGTCGGTGCCGGAGAGGAATTCCATCCACTTCTTGGCGTTCTCGGGCTGCTTGCTGGTCGCCGTGAGGCTCAGACCGGTGAGGGCGATCGGGCCGAGCGCGCGCTCGGGGACGGCACCGTCCTTGGGCGCGGGCAGTCCGAAGGCGAAGACGTCGTCGGCCGTCATGCCGTTCTGCTGGAGGAAGGCGAGGGTGAAGGTGCCGCCGACGGCGAAGGCCGACCTGCCCTGGGCGAAGGCCTGGTCGGCCTCGTCGATGGTGAGGGTCTGGCTGCCCGGCATCCAGTACGGGGTGATCTCGTCGTACATGGAAAGGACCTTGGTGCCGTTGGCCGAGCTGAAGTCGCCCGCCTTGTCCCTGCCCCACAGACTCTCGTAGTCCCGCTTGCCCAACTGGGCGTAGGCCAGGGGCTGGAGGACCCAGGTGAGTCCGGTGGACTTGACCTTCAGGCCGAGGCTGACGCCGCCGGTCCTGGGGTCCTTGTGGTGGGTGGCCTCGACCGCGGCCAGGAACTCCTCCCAGGTGGCGGGGGCCTCGGTGATTCCGGCGTCGGCGAGCTTCCGCTTGTTGGCGTAGACGATGCCGAAGGTGCCGGCGGTCAGGGGCACGCTGAAGCGCTGGTCCTGCTCGACGCCCTTGAAGGTGGAGTCCTTGGCCTGCGACTCCTTGAACTTCTGCGCGGTGACGGTGCCCGAGCCCTTGATCGCCTCCTGGAAGCGGCCGCTCCAGGAGTCCGGGATCGTGTCCTGGAGGTCGGCGGTGACGCCGGCGGCGCCGAGGACGAAGTCCTCACCGTCGGAGTGCACTTCGAGCACGTCCGGCAGATTGCCGGTCTTGGCGGAGCTCTGCACCTTGGTGGTGTAGGCGTCGTCGGGCGTGTACGCCTCGATCGTGACCGTGATGCCGGTCTCTTTCCTGAACTCCGCCGCCGCCGCGCGCAGGGCGCCGACGTGGGACTGCTTGAACGTCCACATCTCCAGCGACTTCGAATCGCTGCCGGAGTCGGACGAGCCGCCGCAGGCGGAGAGGGTGGTGAGTGCGAGTGCGGTGGTCGCGGCCAGAGCCACGAGCCGGACATTCCGCGCGAAAGGTGTGCGCATGGCCCCTACCTAAGAATCAACCGTTCAGAAGACCGAATGGCGTTGGAGTGACCGAACTTATGGTTGCGGTGATATAGCGTCAAGACGCACGTCGAGAATCGTGCTGACCGGATCGCCGAGGGGCGCCGGTGCGGGGAGCGGAGGTTCCGTGGAATCGGTGGCAGCAGCAGCACGGGGGCGCAAGCCCGAGGAGGTCAAGTCCGCAGCTCGGGTGCTCGAGGTGCTCGAACTGCTCGGCACCGAGGGCGCCCGGCTCTCGCTCGCCGAGATGGCGAGCGCGATGGCGGTGCCGAAAAGCAGCCTGCACGCGATCCTGCGGACGATGGAGGCCCGGCGCTGGGTCGACCTGGACGCCTCGGGCACCCGCTACAGCCTGGGCCTCAAGGCCCTGCTGACGGGCACGGCCTATCTGGAGGGCGACGACGTCGCGAGCCTCGCCGGGCCGGTCCTGGACGCGCTCGCCGAGGAGACCGGCGAGTCGGTGCACCTGGGCAGGCTGGACGGGACGGACGTCGTCTACCTGGCCAAGCGCGAGTCACGCCACGCCCTTCGGATGTACTCGGCGGTGGGCCGCCGGCTGCCGGCGCACGCCACGGCCCTCGGCAAGGCGATGCTGTCGCAGTACGACGCGGCCGAGGTGCAGCGCCGGCTCGACTGGCCGCTGGCCAGGCTCACGCCCGACACCGTGACCGATCCCGACGAGCTGATCCGCCGGCTCGCCGAGGCCCGGCTCCAGGGCTGGGCGATGGACGACGGCGAGAACTCCGTGGACATCCGGTGCGTGGCCGTGGCCCTCGGCACGGGACACGGCGGCGGCGACGCCATCAGCTGTTCGGCCCCCAAGAGCCGGATGGACGACGCCCGCGCGCAGGAGATCGCCGGAGCCGTCACGGAGGCCGCACATTCCCTGCGGACCCTCCTCAAACGGCTCGGGCAGCACTGAAGACCGCTCGACCCATATTTGGTAGAGTCATTGACAAATTAAAGGCGCCTTCTCTACGTTCGGATAGCAGTACACCATCCTGCTATCTGTACGCTGGAGTTCGTATGGCTCAGCCTGATGCCCGCTCCGACATCCTCGCCCCCGCTCCCTGGGGCGAGGACCGCGGTGCGAAGATCCGCATCACGGCCGTCTCCACCTTCCTCACCGCGCCGCACGGCTGCCCCCATCTCATCGTCCGCGTCGAGACCAACGAGCCCGGGCTGTACGGTCTCGGCTGCGCGAGCGACCCGCAACGCACCCTCGCCGTACGGTCCGTGCTCGACGACTACCTGGCCCCCCTGCTGGTCGGGCGCGATCCCGACGACATCGAAGACATCCACCGGCTGCTCCTCAACAGCGCCTACTGGCGCGGCGGTTCGGTCACCGGGAACGCGCTCGGCGGGGTCGACGTCGCCCTGTGGGACCTCAAGGCCAAGCGCCTCGGAGCGCCGCTGCACTCGCTGTTCGGCGGCCGGGTCCGTACCCACGCCGAGGCGTACACCCATGTCAGCGGCGCCGGCGCCGACGAGATCGCCGACCAGGTGATGGCGGCGCGCGAGCGCGGCTACCGCCACGTCCGCGTCCAGGCGTCCGTGCCCGGCTCCGACACCTACGGCACCGGCGCCACGGCCTCCGCCGACGCCCACGCGCTGCGCACCCGCTCGGTGCCGTGGGACTCGGCCGCGTATGTACGGACCGTGCCGCGTGTCTTGACAGCCGTACGCGAACAGGTCGGCGACGAGGTCGAGTTGCTGCACGACGTACACGAACGCCTCGACCCCCGGCAGGCCCGGGACTTCCTGCGCCGGGTCGAGGACGCCGGGCTGTACTTCGTGGAGGACCTGCTCGCCCCGGAGGACGCGGGCCACTTCGCGGCGCTGCGCGCGGGCTCCCCCGTACCGCTCGCCGTGGGCGAACTCTTCCACGACGTATGCCAGTTCCTGCCACTGCTCGACGGCCCCGCCATCGACTTCGCCAGGATCCGGGTCCCGACGCTCGGCGGTCTCACCCCGGCCCGCAAGCTCGCCGCCTACTGCGAACTGCGCGGCGTACGGCTCGCGCCGCACGGTCCCGCCGACGTCAGCCCCGTCGCCCAGGCCGCCACGCTCGCCATGAACATCAGCAGCCACGCCTTCGGGGTGCAGGAAGCGGCCGTCTTCAAGCCTGCCGTGCTCGACGTGTTCCCCGGTACGGTCGTGGCGAACGACGGCGCCCTGTCCCCGCACGAGAGGCCCGGTCACGGGGTCGACTTCGACGAGGTGGCGGCGCGCCGGCATCCGGTGCCCGAGCCACTGGAACACGACCGCTGGGCCCTGCTGCGCAACACCGACGGGAGCGTGCAACGACCATGACAGCCACCACATCGGGCCCGCCGCCCGG
>NZ_JARJHW010000069.1:0-32874 GCF_040560175.1 Streptomyces panacea | reverse complement strand
CGGGCGGCGGGCCCGACGAGTGTCCCATCGAACGGAACGGGCCAGTGTGGCGCGGGGAATTGAGGACGGACGTCAGTCGGCGGGTGCCGTGCGGATGCCGTCGTGGAAGGCGGTGAGCGCGGCGGCGAAGACCTCCGGCTCGTCCAGATAGGCGACATGACCCGCGCCGGGCACCACGGCGCTGACGCCGCCGAGCCGTCCGGCGAGCGAGTCGGCCGCGGTGGCGGCGACCCGGTGGTCCCGCGCGCCGCGCAGCACCTGGCAGGGCAGCCCGAGCGGAGTCGCCCGCGCGTGGGTGGCCCAGCCGAGCGTGGCGCGCAGGGAGTCGAGCAGGACCTCGGGCCGGGTGCCCGCCATCGCGCGGCGCAGCAGGTCACGGTGGGCGGGGTCGGCGGACAGGAGGGTGCTGTCGACGTAGTTGCGGGCGAAGAGGGCCGCGCCGTCGCGCTCCAGCGCGGCCCGGGTGTCGGCGGGCCGGCGGGCCGCCTCGGCGCCGTCGGCCGGGGGAAATCCGACCAGGGTCAGCGAACGCACCCGGTCCGGGTGCCGCTGGGCCAGCACGAGCGCGACGAGCGCGCCCAGCCCGGACCCGACGACATCGGCGGCCCCGACGACGACGCCCGCGTCGCCGGGGGCTCCGCCGTCACAGGCGGACAGCGCCGCGCCCACCGCCGCGTCCACGGTGAACGGCTCGGCGGCGCGGGCCCCGTGGCCGGGCAGGTCGAGCGCGTTCAAGTGCCGCCCGCCCGCGCCGAGATGACCCAGCGCGGGCCCCCAGGTCGCGGCGTCGCCGCCCCAGGTGTGCAGCAGGAGAAGAAGGTTCGCCATCGTCGTCATAGGCACCTCATACCAAGATGATGCATTTTCCAGTTTCTGAAGTATAGCTATTGCGTGTCAGGCATCTTAGACCCAGAATCCCCACTATGACCACGATCAAATCGGTGCGCCAAGCCGTACCGGCCGGCGACGGCGACGACACCGGAGCGAATGCCGGAGCCAATGCCAATGCCGACGCCGATGCCGGTGCCACGGTGCTGCTGGACGGGCTGACCATGCGATTCGGCGAGCGCACGGTCTCCAAAGACATCAACCTGACCATCGGCGCCGGCGAGGTGCTCTCCATCGTCGGACCGTCCGGCTGCGGCAAGACCACCCTGTTGAGGGCGGTGGCCGGCCTCATCCCGCCGGCCGAGGGCGCGGTCCGCATCGACGGCCGCGTCGTGGACGGCACCCCGGACGGCGTGGCCATGGTCTTCCAGCACTTCGGCCTCTTCCCCTGGAAGACGGTCGAGTCGAACGTCGCCTACGCGCTGCGCGTGCGGGGGACAGGGAAGAAGGAAGCACTCGACCGGGCCCGGGAGCTGATCACCCTCGTCGGGCTCGCCGGCTTCGAGAAGTCGTACCCGCACCAGTTGTCCGGCGGCATGCAGCAGCGCACCGGGCTGGCCCGGGCACTGGCCGTACGCCCCCGGCTGCTCCTGATGGACGAGCCCTTCGGCGCGCTGGACGCCCAGACACGCGAAGTGCTCCAGTTCGAACTGCTGCGTATCTGGCAGGACCACCCCGTGACGATGCTGTTCGTCACCCACTCGATCGACGAGGCCGTTCTCTTCGGGAACCGGATCGCCGTACTCAACGGCCGGCCCAGCGGCGTCGCCGAGCTGATCGACGTGAAGCTTCCACAGGACCGGGAGCGGGACCGTTCCGTACTGGCGACGCCGGAGTTCCTGGCGATCCGCGAGCGCGTCTGGTCCCTGATCATGAACGCCGAATCGGGCCGCTGACCGACCCCTCGGCCCTTCGGGGCCGTACGTCCGCCGCCCCGCCCCCTCCCGACACACCCATCACACCCGTCACACCTGCCACACCCACACCCACCCTCAGCCCTGCCGTGCACCGTCGCGCGGAAGACGAAGGAGCAACTCTCATGAAGATTCCGCGGCGCAGGTCCGCCCTGGTCGGTGCGGCCACCGTCCTCGCTCTCGTCGGTGTCCTCTCCGGCTGCGGCGACAGCGGCTCCGACACGGCGGCGGGTTCCGCCCCGGGCGGCGGCGGCAAGATGACGATCGGCGTGCCGGGCATCCCGCCCATCTTCCTCAACACCGTGATGTACGTGGGCGAGAAGCAGGGCTTCTTCAAGGACCGCGGCCTCGATGTGACCCTGCGCCCGCTCACCACCGGCGCCGATGTCGGCCGCGCGGTGCAGAGCGGCGAGATCCAGGGCGGCATCATCGGCACCCCGGGCGCCGTCGCCCTGCGGGCCACCGGTGGCTCGATCGTCTCCGTGATGGGCTTCCCCAAGCCGACGTACCTGCTGGCCAGCACCGACCCGGGCGTCACGACCTGCGAGTCGGTCAAGGGCAGGACGGTCGCCGTGGACGCGGTCGGCGCTCCGAAGGCCCTCGCCCTGGCCGGCATGCTCAAGAGCTGCGGACTCGGCCCCAAGGACGTCAGCACGATCAACGTGGGCGGTCCGCCGACGGTCGACGCGCTGGTGGCCGGCCAGGTCAAGGTCGCCGTACTGCACCCGGACGAACTCGCCACCGTGCAGCAGAAGGTCAAGCCCGGCACGAAGGCCGCGGAGATCATGACGCTGGCCGGCGTCGACCCGCTGGAGCACTACACGGTGCTCGTCGCGCCCAAGAGCGCGCTGGACGGCGCGGCCCGCGAGCAGTGGGTCGACGTGGTCGCCGCGGTACGCGAGTCCGTCGCCTACATGAACGACCCGGCCAACCTCAAGGAGGTCGCGGCCGTGGCGGCGAGCTTCACCAAGGAGCCGGCGACCGTCACCGAGGCGGCGCTGCCCAAGTTCCTCTCGCTGGGCGTCTGGCCCAAGTCGGGCGACGGCCTGGACCGTAACGCCATCGAGCACACCATCGAGGGCGCCGTGGCCGCGGGCAACGTCCCCAAGCAGAAGGCGCCGACGTACGACGACATGGTCGACCCGTCCGTGTTCGCCGACGCGACGGGCAAGTGATGGGTACGCCCCCGGCCACCCGCCCGGCCACCTCCGGTCCACCGGTCGAGGCCGCCCCCGCACCGGCCGCGGCACCGTCCGAGCCCGCGCCCCCGGCGGGCCCACGGCTGAAGCGCCGCGTCGCCCGCCGGCTGATACCGCTCGGCATCTCCGCCGCCGGCCTGCTCGTCGGACTCGGCCTCTGGCAGTGGGCCGGGCAGCGCGACCCCGTCCTGTTCGCCACCCCCGGCCGCTCGCTCTCCGCGCTGGCCACCATCACCGAGGACGGCACGCTGCCCGGCGCGCTGCTCTCGTCGGGGCGGCTGCTCGTCGTCGGACTCGCCCTCGCGATCGTCGCGGGGGTCGGCTTCGGCCTGCTGCTCTCGCGGGCCCGGCTGCTGCGCAGCAGTACCGACTGGCTGCTGTTCGCCCTCCAGTCCGTCCCGATCGTGGCCCTGGCCCCGCTGATCCTGTCGGCGTTCGGCTTCGGACTGCCGGCCAAGACGCTGGTGGTGTTCCTGACGGCGGTGTTCCCCATCGCCGTCAACACCGCGGAAGGAGCACACCGGGTGCCGGCCACCCTGCTCGAAGTCGCGCGCACGTTCCGCAGCAGCGAGTGGCGGATCTGGAAGGACGTCCTGCTGCCGCACACCGTGCCGTACGCCATGACCGGCGTACGGCAGGGCATCGCGATGGCCTTCGTCGGCACCCTCGCCGCCGAGTTCTTCCTCAACGCCAGTGGCGTGGGTGGGCTGTTGCTCGCCGCGAGCACCCGGTTCGACTCGGCCACCGTGCTCGGACTGACGCTGCTGGTGTCGGTGCTGGCGGTCGCCCTGATGGGCGTCGGACGCGCTGTCGAGGGCTACTTCGCACGGTGGCGGGAGGTGACGTCATGACCCCGGAGACACTGACCGAGGCGCCCGCGCCGGTACGGCCCCCGAACCGGCCCCGGCGCGCCGGCCGGCCCGTCGGCCGACGCGCCGACGTGCTCGGGAAACTGACCGTCGCCGCCCTCGTCCTGGCCGTCTGGGAGCTCTCCGTACGGCTGTGGCTGCCCGACTATCTGCCCACCCCCTCCGGCGTCGCCGGGTCCGCCTGGCCGACCCTGACCTCGCCGGACTTCGGTACGGCGCTGGGCGAGACCCTGGGCGGTGTGGTGCTCGGCCTGCTCATCGGCTGCGTCGCGGGCACCGGACTCGGTCTCGCCGTCGGACGGGTGCCGTGGCTGCGCCACCTCACCTCGCCGTACGTCAGCGGCCTCTACGCCATGCCGATGCTCGCCATCGTCCCGATGGCGACGATCTGGCTCGGCTACTCCAGCCAGACCCGGCTGGCCGTCATCGCGCTCTCGGCGTTCCTGCCCTGTGTGGTCAGCACGGGCGACGGCGCCCGGAACGTACCCCTCCAACTCTCCGAACTCGCCCAGATGCTGCGGCTGTCCCGCCCCCGGGTGGTGGTCGACGTACTGCTGCCGGCCACCCTCCCGTTCGTCATCGCGGGCGTTCAGGTCGCCGTCGGCCGGGCGCTCGTCGGCGCGGTGGCGGTGGAGTTCCTCGCCAGCCTGCCGGGTCTCGGCACGTTCATCCTCACCAACGCCCGCTCGTTCGACCAGGACGCCGCGTTCGTCGCCGTCCTCGTGCTGGCCGTGCTCGGCATCGCCGCGCGCACCGGGACCGAGACGGCGCTGCGCCGGTTCGCGCCCTGGCACCTGCACGTCAACCGCTGACCCCACCAAGAGCCGCGAAAGAGCAGCAAGGAGCAAGAAATGCCCGACGACGGCGGCGCACGGCCGTTCCGGACCGAGATCGTCCGCGGCATGCGGGTCGAATGGGACGTGCCGGTCGAGATGGACGACGGGATCGTCCTGCGGGCGGACGTGTTCCGCCCGGTGACCGACGGACCCGTACCGGTGATCATGACGTACGGCCCGTACGCGAAGGGCCTGCCCTTCGAGCGCGGCTACCCCAGCGCGTGGGAGGCGATGGCGCGGGACCACCCCGACACCGTGGCCGGCACCTCGAACACGTATCAGAACTGGGAAGTCGTCGACCCGGAGAAGTGGGTGCCGGACGGCTACGCGTGCGTGCGCGTCGACTCGCGCGGGACCGGCCGCTCGCCGGGCCGCGTCGACCCGTTCTCGCCGCGCGAGACGCGGGACTTCCACGACTGCGTCGAATGGGCGGGCACCCGCGACTGGAGCAATGGACGCGTCGGCCTCAACGGCATCTCCTACTACGCGATGAACCAGTGGCAGGTCGCTTCCCTGCGACCCCCGCACCTGGCCGCCATCTGCCCGTGGGAAGGCGCCTCGGACTTCTACCGCGACGGCTCCTACCAAGGAGGCATCCGCTCCACCTTCTGGGACCACTGGTACGACATGCAGGTCAAGACCGTCCAGTACGGCGTCGGCGAGACCGGCGGCCGTAACCCGAACACGGGGCAGCTCATCTGCGGGGACGACCTCCTCGACGCGGCCGAACTGGCCGCCGGCCGCACCGACCTGGGCGCCGACATCGCCGCGCACCCCTTCTACGACGGCTACCACCGGGACCGCTCGGCCGACTGGGACGCCATCGACGTGCCGGTCCTGAGCTGTGGCAACTGGGGCGGACAGGGCCTGCATCTGCGGGGCAACGTGGAGGGCTTCGTACGGGCCGCGTCCGGCGCCAAGTGGCTGGAGATGCACGGCCACGCGCACTGGCCGCTGTTCTACACCGACTACGGCGTCGACCTCCAGAAGCGCTTCTTCGACCGCTATCTCAAGGACGAGCCCAACGGCTGGGAGGACCGCCCGGCGGTGCAGTTGCAGATCCGGCACGTCGACGCGACCTTCACGGAGCGCGGCGAGGACGCCTGGCCGCTGCCGTCCACGCGGTGGACGAAACTCCATCTGGACGCCGCCGGTTCGTCCCTCGCAGCCGAGGCACCGGCCGACGGCGTGCCGGCGGAGTTCGCCGCGCTCGGCGACGGGGTGGAGTTCAGCACCCCGCCGCTGACCGAGGAGACCGAGATCACCGGCCCGCTGGCGGCCAGGCTGTACGTCTCCACCAGCACCACCGACGCCGATCTGTTCCTTGTCGTACGGGTCTACTCACCCACCGGCGACGAGGTCGTCTTCCAGGGCGCGCTCGACCCGCACACGCCCGTCGCCCAGGGCTGGCTCCGGGCGTCGCGCCGCCGGCTCGACCCCGAACTGTCCACCGCCCACCGCCCCTACCACCTGCACGACCGCGCCGAACCGCTGGTGCCGGGGGAGGTGCACGAACTCGACATCGAGATCCTGCCGACCTGCCTGGTCGTCCCGGCCGGCTACCGGATCGCGCTCCAGGTACGGGGCAAGGACTACGTCTACCCGGGCCCCAGCGCACGGCTGTCCAACCTGAAGAACGACCTCACCGGCTGCGGGCCGTTCCTGCACAACGACGACCGGGACCGGGTGGCGGGGACGTACGACGGCCGGACCACGGTCCACACGGGCGGCGACCACGCGTCGTATCTGCTGCTGCCGGTGATCCCGCGCACGGCCTCCTAAGGATCCGCGCGCTCCACGCGCACCGCGCACACCTTGAACTCCGGCATCCGGGACGTCGGGTCGAGCGCCGGGTTCGTCAGGTTGTTCGCCCGGCCCTCGCCCGGCCAGTGGAACGGCATGAAGACCGTGTCCGCGCGGATCGCCGTCGTGATCCGCGCCGGCCCGACCGCCCGGCCGCGCCGGGAGACCACGGCGAGCCGATCGCCCTCGGCCACCCCGAGCCGCTCGGCGAGCCGTGGGTGCAACTCCACGAAGGGACCCGGCGCGGCGGCGTTCAGCTCGTCCACGCGCCGGGTCTGGGCGCCCGACTGGTACTGCGAGACGACCCGCCCCGTCGTCAGCAGCACCGGATACTCCGCGTCCGTCTCCTCGGCGGCCGGGCGGTGGACGACGGGTACGAAGCGGGCCCGCCCGTCGTCGGTCGCGAACCGGTCGAGGAACAGCCGGGGCGTGCCGGGGTGACCGTCCTCGGGGCACGGCCAGAACACCCCGTCCTCCGCCGCGATCCGCCGGTAGGTGATCCCCGAGTAGTCGGCCGGACCGCCCCCCGACGCCCGGCGCAACTCCTCGAAGACCTCCTCCGGATCCGCCGGAAACCCCTTCTCGTGACCGAGCAGCCCCGCGAGCCCGTGCAGCACCTGGAGGTCGCTCCGTACGCCCGCCGGCGGGGTGATCGCCCGGCGCCGCAGCAGGACCCGCCCCTCCAGGCTCGTCGTCGTCCCCGTCTCCTCCGCCCACTGCGCCACCGGCAGCACGACATCGGCGAGCGCCGCCGTCTCCGAGAGCACCACGTCCGCCACGGCCAGGAAGTCCAGTGAGCGCAGCCGCCCCTCGATGTGGGCGGCGCGCGGCGCCGAGACGACCGGGTTCGAGCCCATCAGCAGCAGCGCCCTGACGTCGCCGCCAAGGGCGTCGAGCAGTTCGTACGCGCTGCGCCCCGGCCCCGGCAGCGAGTCGGGAGCCACCCCCCACACCCGCGCCACATGCTCCCGCGCCGCCGGGTCGGTCAGCTTCCGGTAGCCGGGCAACTGGTCGGCCTTCTGGCCGTGTTCGCGCCCGCCCTGGCCGTTGCCCTGACCGGTGAGACAGCCGTAGCCGGACAGCGGCCGGCCCGCGCGCCCCGTGGCGAGACAGAGGTTGATCCAGGCGCCCACGGTGTCGGTGCCCTTGGAGTGCTGCTCGGGCCCGCGCGCCGTGAGCACCATGCCCGTCGGCGCGTCGCAGAACAGGCGCACCGCTTCCCGGAGTTGGGGCACCGGGACCCCCGTGACCCGTTCGACGTGCTCCGGCCAGTGCGCCATCACCGCCGCCCTCGCCTCCGGCCAGCCCGTCGTACGCTCCCGTACGAATTCCTCGTCCGTCCGGCCCCCCGCCACCACGAGGTGCGAGAGGCCCAGGGCCAGGGCCAGATCCGTGCCGGGCCGGGGTGCCAGATGGAGGTCCGCCTGCTCGGCGGTCCTGGTCCTGCGGGGGTCGACGACGATCAACGTGCCGCCGTTCTCGCGCAGTTCGGTCAGATAGCGCAGGGCGGGCGGCATGGTCTCGGCGAGATTCGAACCGACGAGGATCACGCACCCCGTACGCGGAATGTCCGCCAGCGGGAACGGCAGCCCCCGGTCCAGCCCGAACGCCCTCTGATGCGCGGCGGCGGCCGACGACATGCAGAAGCGCCCGTTGTAGTCGATCTGCGAGGTGCCGAGCACGACGCGGGCGAACTTGCCGAGCGCGTACGCCTTCTCGTTGGTCAGCCCGCCCCCGCCGAAGACGCCCACCGCGTCCGGCCCGTGGTCCGCCCGCGTCCGCGCGAGCCCGTCGGCGACGGCGCCCAACGCCTCGTCCCAGGTGGCGGGTTCGAGCGGGCCGCCCCTGGACCGCCGTACCAGCGGTTCGGTCAGCCGCACCCGCGAGGACAGCACGGCCGCCGCCGTACGCCCCTTGCCGCACAGCGCGCCCCGGTTGACGGGGAAGCCGGGGCGCTCGACGACCTCGACACCGGGGTCGTCCGCCGTACGCCGCAGACCCATCCCGCACTGCAACGCGCAGTAGGGGCAGTGCGTCGGGACGGCGTCGGAGACCACGGGGGCATCGGTCACGGTGGCGTCGGGGCCCACGGCGGCATCGGTCATGGCGCCAGCGTGCGTTCCGGGTGTTACGGCCCCTGCCGTACGCGGTTACGCCCCCGACACGCGCACCTCCCGGGCGACGCCCCGGCGCTGTGAGGCCGCGGTCCGGGCGGCACGGTCACCCGGCCAGCGCCTCGCTCACGCCCGTCTCCACCGGGCCGAGGAAGTGCGGATCGGGCCGCGTCGCCGCGTCGAGCGCCGCCTTCCCCGCCGCCGCCAGCTCCCGGACCCCGCCGTAGTACCAGGTGACGTCACGCCGCTCGGCGACCCCGACACCGTACGAATCGACCCCCGCCGCCCGGCAGAGCGCGACCGCGCGCCGCACATGGAAGCCCTGCGTCACCAGCACCGCCCGCTCGACGCCGAAGATCTTCTTCGCCCGGACGCAGCTGTCCCACGTGTCGAAGCCCGCGAAGTCGCTGACGATCCGGTCGTCCGGCACCCCACGCGCCGTCAGATACGTCCGCATGGCGTCCGGCTCGTCGTACTCCTCCCGGCTGTTGTCCCCGGTGACGAGCACGACCTTCACCTTTCCTTCCTCGTACAGCTCGGCTGCGGCGTCGAGGCGGTGCGCCAGATAGGGCGACGGCACGTCGTCGCGCAGACCGGCCCCGAAGACGACCGCGACATCCCGCGCGGGTACGTCGGCGACGGTACGGACATGGGCGTCGGCGCTCATGTACAGCCATGTCGCGGGCACGAGCGCCAGCACGCACCCGACCATCACGGCCTGCACCCCACGCCGCTGCCCCCGCCGCGTCGTCGGCAGCCGCAGCCGCAGCCGCAACCTCGGCAGCCGCAGCTTGCGCAGCCGTGCCACCGTCGGCCTGCCCGGCATCCTCGGCCTGCCCGGCATCTTCGGCTTGAACATGAGCCCCCATCATCCGTACGTACTCCGTAGGACGATCGGCGCGGCCGAAGAGTTCGCACCGCCCCCCTCCCGCCTGTGAGCACCCCGAAAACCTCCGCGACACACCCGGCAACCACCCGGCAACGTCCGCCCCACAGGATCGGCCCATGGATGAGCCGCACACCTCCGCGCCCACGCTCGTCGCCGTCGCCCACGGCAGCCGTGACCCCCGTGCCCTGCGCACCGTCAGGGCCCTGCTGCGACGGGTCGAACGGCAGCGGCCCGGCCTCACCGTCCGGCTCGGTCACATCGAGATCGAGCAGCCGTCCCTCACCGACACGCTCGCCTCCTTGGGAGACGGCCGGGCGGTGCTCGTACCGCTGCTGCTCGGGCCCGGGCACCACGTCGGCCACGACCTGCCGCGCGCCGCCGCCGCCGCGCCCCGGCTGCGCACCACGATCGCCGCGCCGCTCGGCCCGCACCCGCTGCTGGTCGAGACGTTGCACGCGCGCCTGGTGGAGGCCGGCTGGCGTGACGAGGCGGACCGCGCGCACGACACCGGCGTCGTACTCGCCGCCGCCGGATCGCGCGACCCGCGGTCGGCCGCCGCCACCCGCCGTACGGCCGCGCTGCTGAGCGCGCGGCTCGGCGGAGTGCCGGTCGTCCCCGCGTACGCGTCGGCCGCCGCGCCCACCGTCCCCGACGCCGTACGGGAACTGGCCGCACGCGGGCGGAGCCGTATCGCCCTGGCGTCGTACTTCACCGCGCCCGGCCACTTCGCGACCCGCTCGGCCGCCCACGCGCCCTGGATCGCCGCGGCCCCGCTCGGCGACCACCCGGACCTGGCCCGCCTCGTCCTGCGCCGCTACGACGACGCGCGGGCGTGCCGGGGAGCCGGGCCGGTTACCTTCGACGCATGGAAGGCATCACCGCACCTCACGACGACCGCGCCTACGACGAGGCGGACACCGCGCGTTTCTCGGCCGAGCCCGACAAGCGCCCCGGCCGCACCGCCTTCCAGCGTGACCGCGCCCGCGTCCTGCACTCCTCCGCCCTGCGCCGTCTCGCCGGCAAGACCCAGGTGGTGACCCCCGGCTCGCAGAGCCTGGAGTGGGACGCCAGCCCGCGCACCCGGCTGACGCACTCCCTGGAGTGCGCCCAGGTGGGCCGCGAACTCGGTGCCGCGCTCGGCTGCGACCCGGACCTCGTGGAGACGGCGTGCCTCTCGCACGACATGGGCCATCCGCCGTTCGGCCACAACGGCGAACAGGTGCTGAACGACTTCGCGAAGGACTGCGGCGGCTTCGAGGGCAATGCCCAGTCGCTGCGCCTGCTCACCCGCATCGAGCCGAAGCGTTTCGTCCGCGCCGACTCGGTGCCCCCGGCGATCACCCCGCCCCGGGCCGAGGCGGCCGTCGAAGCCGGAGCGGGGGCCGGCGGCGGCGCCCGCCTCGTCAGCGTCGGCCTCAACCTCACCCGCGCCGTACTCGACGCCGCGACGAAGTACCCCTGGCCGCAGGGCGCCCACCCCACCGACCCCGGCTCGGTGAAGTTCGGCGTGTACGAGGACGACCTGCCGGTCTTCGAATGGGCCAGGCGCGGTGCCCCGCCGAACCGCACCTGCTTCGAGGCACAGGTCATGGACTGGGCCGACGACGTCGCGTACTCGGTGCACGACTTCGAGGACGGCCTGCACGCCGGCCATGTCGACCCGAGGATGCTTCTCTCCGGGCCCGAACGGGACGAGATCTGGGCGGTCGCGATCGGCCGCTACGTACCGCACGACACCGACCCGAACCAACTGGCCGCCGCGCTCGACCGCCTCATGGCCGAGGAGTGGTGGCCGCACGGCTACGACGGGACGGCCGTCGCCCAGGCCGGGCTCAAGGACGCCACCAGCCAGCTCATCGGCCGGTTCTGTCTCGCCGCCGAGGGCGCGACCCGGGTGGAGTACGGCACCGGGCGGCTCACCCGCTACGGCGCCTCACTGGTCGTCCCGCGCGAGGCGCGCGACGAGTGCGCCGTACTGAAAGCCGTCGCCCACCGCTATGTGATGCAGCGCGCCGACCAGGAATCCCTCCGCGCGGACCAGCGCATCGTCCTCGCCGAACTCGCCCGGACGCTGACGGCCCGCGCCCCCGACGGGCTGGATCCCCAGTTCCGCGCGCTCTTCGAGACGGTCCCCGACGACCGCGCCCGCAAGCGCGTGATCGTCGACCAGATCGCCTCCCTCACCGATGCCGCGGCGCGCTCCCTCCACACGGCACTCACGGGCCGCACCTGACCGCCGTGGTTCGCGCATGGGCGCCCCGCATTCCGCACCCGTCATATTCAGCCAACGGCCGAAGCGGGCCGAGCCGCCCCGCCAGGGGGTGACGCGTGTAGCAAGGTAGCCACATCAAGCCGGAACCATGCCCGTGGAGCCTCCCCTCTTTCGCCATCACGCTCCGTGCGGGACGCTCACAGATGGCGGCAGCGCAACGAGGAGGCATCAAGTGGTCGACGCACATCGGACATTCGTCATCGTCGGTGGTGGGCTCGCCGGGGCGAAGGCCGCGGAAACCCTGCGTTCCGACGGATTCACCGGCCGAGTGATCGTCATCGGGGACGAAGGAGACCACCCCTACGAACGCCCCCCGCTGTCCAAGGGCTTTCTGACCGGCAAGGAGGAGCGCGACAGCGTCTTCGTCCACGAACCCGCCTGGTACGCCCAGCACCGGGTCGAGCTCCACCTCGGCCAGACGGTCACCGGGATCGACCGCGAATCCCGCTGCGTCCACCTCGGCGACGGCACCTCCGTGCGCTACGACAAGCTGCTCCTGACCACCGGCTCCGAACCTCGCCGCCTCGACATCCCCGGCACCGACCTCGTCGGCGTCCACCATCTGCGCAGGCTCGCCCACGCCGACCGGCTGCGCCACGTCCTGGCCGCCCTCGGCCGCGACAACGGCCATCTGGTCGTCGCGGGCGGCGGCTGGATCGGCCTGGAGGTCGCCGCTGCCGCGCGTGGGTACGGCGCCGAGGTCACCGTCGTCGAACCGCACCCGACCCCGCTCCACCAGATCATCGGCCCGGAGCTGGGGCAGCTCTTCACCGAACTGCACAGCGAGCACGGCGTACGGTTCCACTTCGGCGCCCGGCTCACCGAGATCGTCGGCCAGGACGGCATGGTCCTCTCCGTCCGTACCGACGACGGTGAGGAGCACCTGGCGCACGACGTGCTCGCCGCGATCGGCGCCGCGCCCCGTACGGGGCTCGCCGAGGCCGCCGGTCTCGACCTCGTGGGCCGCGAGCACGGCGGCGGCATCGCCGTCGACCTGGCCCTGCGCACCTCCGACCCGGACATCTACGCGGCGGGCGACGTGGCCTCCGTCCCGTTCTCGCTGCCCGGCACCGACCTGCCGGCCGACAGGCTGCGCGTCGAACACTGGGCCAACGCGCTCAACGGCGGCCCCGCCGCCGCCCGCTCGATGCTCGGCCAGGACGTGACGTACGATCGTCTGCCGTACTTCTTCTCCGACCAGTACGACCTGGGCCTGGAGTACTCGGGCTGGGCGCCGCCCGGCAGTTACGACCAGGTCGTGGTGCGCGGCGACGCCGGAAAGCGGGAGTTCATCGCCTACTGGCTCAAGGACCGCCGGGTGCTCGCGGGGATGAACGTCAACGTGTGGGACGTCACCGGCGACATCCAGCGGCTCATCCGATCCGGTGCCCAGCAGGATCTCGACGCCCTCGCCGACCCGACGGTGCCGCTGGACACGCTCGGGGGCTGAGCGGTCCGAGGACCGGGCGTAAGGGACTGTCGGCGCGGGCCCGTAGGATTCTGGCGTGGCAGGCAGGATCAACGATGACGACGTGAAGGTGGTTCGGGACGCGGTCCCGATCGACACCGTCGTGTCCGAGTACCTGCAACTGCGCCCCGCCGGCGGCGGCAACATGAAGGGCCTGTGCCCCTTCCACGACGAGAAGTCCCCGTCCTTCCAGGTCAGTCCGAGCAAGGGTCTCTTCCACTGCTTCGGCTGCCAGGAGGGCGGAGACACCATCGCCTTCGTGATGAAGATCGACCATCTCTCCTTCTCCGAGACGGTCGAGCGCCTCGCCGCCAAGGCGGGCATCACCCTGCGGTACGAGGAAGGCGGGTACAACCCCACCCACCAGCGGGGCGAGCGCATCCGGCTGGTGGAGGCGCACAAGGCGGCGGCCGATTTCTATGTCGAGCAGCTCGGTGGCGAAGAGGCCGAGATCGGCCGGAAATTCCTGGCCGAGCGGGGCTTCGACCAGGCGGCGGCCGAGCACTTCGGGGTGGGCTACAGCCCGGCGGGCTGGGACCATCTGACCCGTTTCCTGCGCGGGAAGGGCTTCAGCGACAAGGAACTGCTGCTCGCCGGGCTCTCCCAGGACGGCCGCCGGGGTCCCATCGACCGGTTCCGGGGCCGGCTGATGTGGCCGATCCGCGACATCTCGGGCGAAGTCGTCGGCTTCGGCGCGCGCAAGCTGCGCGACGACGACAACGGGCCGAAGTATCTGAACACCCCCGACACCGCGATCTACAAGAAGTCGCAGGTGCTGTACGGGGTGGACCTCGCCAAGAAGGACATCGCCAAGGCCAGCCGGGCGGTGGTGGTCGAGGGGTACACGGACGTGATGGCATGCCATCTGGCGGGGATCACCACCGCCATCGCCACCTGCGGCACGGCCTTCGGCACCGACCACATCAAGATCCTGCGCCGGCTGCTGATGGACAACGGCAGCGCGCGGGTGATCTTCACCTTCGACGGTGACGCGGCGGGCCAGAAGGCCGCGCTGCGCGCCTTCGAGGACGACCAGAAGTTCGCCGCCGAGACGTACATCGCCATCGCGCCCGACGGCATGGACCCGTGCGAACTGCGGCTCAGCAAGGGCGACGCGGCGGTCCAGGACCTGGTGGAACCGCGCACACCCCTCTTCGAGTTCGCGATCCGCCAGATCGTGTCCCGGTACGACCTGGAGACCCCGGCGGGCCGCGCGTCCGCGCTGGACGAGGCGGGCCCCATCGTGGCCCGGATCAAGAACGGCGCGTCGCAGCACGAGGTCGCCGTCCAGCTCGCCGGCATCCTCGGCATCCTGGACACCCAGTTCGTGGTCAAGCGCGTCGCGCAGATGGCGCGTTGGGCGCGCGACCGGGGCGGACGCGGACCGGCGGGTCCGGCGGGCCAGACGGCCGACCGCGGCGGACCGGGCGGCCCGTCGTCCTCGTACGACTCCGGGCGGTCCCCGGCCCTCTCCGGCCCCGCGCTCAACCTCCGCAGCCCCGCCCACCGCACCGAGCGCGAGCTGCTGAAGCTCGCCCTCCAGCGGCCGGAGCTGGTCTCCCCGGCCTTCGACGCCTACGGCGTGGACGAGTTCACCGCCCCGCCGTACGCGGCGGTCCGCCGGGCCGTCGAGGACGCGGGCGGCGCCGAGCAGGGCATGGCCTCGGCGCCCGAGTATCTGGCGGGGGTCCGCGAGGCCGCGCCGAACGACGCGGTGCGCGCTCTCGTCACGGAGCTGGCGGTGGAGGTGTTCCACGGCAAGACGATCGACGAGGCGTACGCGGGGGAGCAGTTGGTCCGGGTCCGGCTGCGCGCCGTCGACATCCGCATCCACGACGTCACGGGCACGCTGGCCCGCCTGGGCACGGGCGAGGACGCCGAGCGCCACCAGGCCGTACAGAACGAGCTGTGGGTGCTCCAGCAGTACCGCCAGTCGCTGCGCAACAGCGGAGCCGCCGCGCTGTAGAGCCGTGGCGGGGGCGCGCGGCTCGTGGGCCGTGGCCCGTCCCCGGTCGCGGGGAGCGCGTCCGGCGGCGGCCCCGTGTTCGCGGTGTCCCCGTCAACACTCCACCCCCACCGCGCCCCAACTCCCCCTGTTTTAAACATCCTTGGGTAACCGCCCGGTTACGCACGGGACTCAGAAAGTCCCCGCACACCTCTCGTGGCGGCCCTGTGCCGTACGCCACACTGGGCAGCGGTGCCTGTGTTCTCGGAGCGCGGCCGGTCCACCCACGGTGGACCTCTCACCCCCGCGGATCCGCTCATCGTGTACGGGACTGACGGCGGCCCGGCCGCTCACGTCCCGCTGCCGCACGCCCCCGATCCGGCAGCGATCACCCTGGAGGCCGCCCCCGTGCAGACCCAGACCCTGACCGAGACCGAGACCGAGCCGGCGTCGGCGGTTCCACCGCGGAGCCGTGCCGCGCACCACCCCGAGGCGACCTCCGAGGCGACCCCCGAGCCCGCCCCGGAGACCGTCACCGAGGACCCGGTGGACCTCCCCGAGATCCCGGAACGCGTCGGACCGCGCGGCAAGGCCGACAGCGGCGGGCCCTCGTCCGACCTCTTCCGGCAGTATCTGCGGGAGATCGGACGGATCCGACTGCTCACCGCCGTCGAGGAGGTGGACCTCGCGCGCCGCGTCGAGGCCGGACTCTTCGCCGAGGAGAAACTCGGCTCCACCCCCGACCTGGACTCCCAGCTCGCCCTCGACCTCGACCGGCTCGTCGTGCTCGGCCGGATGGCCAAACGCCGGCTGATCGAGGCCAATCTGCGGCTCGTCGTCTCCGTCGCCAAGCGCTACGTCGGCCGCGGACTGACGATGCTCGACCTGGTCCAGGAGGGAAACCTCGGCCTGATCCGGGCCGTGGAGAAGTTCGACTACGCGCGCGGCTACAAGTTCTCCACCTACGCGACATGGTGGATACGCCAGGCGATGTCCCGCGCGCTGGCCGACCAGGCCCGGACGATCCGGGTCCCCGTCCATGTGGTCGAGCTGATCAACCGCGTCGTCCGCGTCCAGCGCCGCATGCTCCAGGAACGAGGGTACGAACCGACCCACGAAGAGGTCGCGGGCCAGCTGGAGCTGACCGCCGAGCGGGTCGGCGAGGTCCTGCGGCTCGCCCAGGAACCCGTCTCGCTGCACGCGCCGGTGGGCGAGGAGGACGATGTCGCCTTCGGCGACCTGATCGAGGACGGCGACGCGGCCTCACCCGTCGAGTCGGCGGCCTTCCTGCTGCTCCGCGAGCATCTGGAGGCGGTCCTCTCCACGCTCGGCGAGCGCGAACGCAAGGTCGTCCAGCTCCGCTACGGACTGGCGGACGGCCGCCCGCGCACGCTGGAGGAGATAGGGCGGATCTTCGGTGTGACGCGCGAGCGGATCCGGCAGATCGAGTCCAAGACCCTGAGCAAACTCCGCGACCACGCGTTCGCAGACCAACTGCGCGGCTACCTGGACTGAGGACCGGGCCGGGACGGGCCGCGCCCGCGACCCGTCCCGGCACAGGCCCTAGTCCACCTCCGCGACCGCCTGCGCGAACTGCGCCGCGTACAGCCGCGCGTACGCGCCCTTCGTCGCCAACAGCCCCTCGTGCGTGCCCTGTTCGACGATCGCGCCGCTCTCCATCACCAGGATCACGTCCGCGTCCCTGATCGTGGACAGCCGGTGCGCGATCACGAAGCTCGTCCGCCCGTGCGCCAGTTGGGCCATCGCCTTCTGGATCAGCACCTCGGTACGGGTGTCCACCGAGCTGGTCGCCTCGTCCAGCACCAGGATCACCGGGTCCGACAGGAAGGCCCGCGCGATCGTGATCAGCTGCTTCTCGCCCGCGCTGACACCCGACCCCTCGTCGTCGATCACGGTCTCGTACCCGTCGGGCAGCGTCCGGATGAAACGGTCCGCGTGCGCCGCCCGTGCAGCCTCCTCGATCTCCTCCCGGGTGACCTCGCGCGCCGCGCCGTACGCGATGTTCTCCGCGATCGTGCCGCCGAACAACCAGGTGTCCTGGAGGACCATGCCTATTCGGGACCGCAGGTCCTCACGCGACATGGTGGAGATGTCGATGTCGTCCAGACTGATCCGCCCGGCCGTCACCTCGTAGAACCGCATCAGCAGATTGACCAGCGTCGTCTTGCCGGCGCCCGTCGGGCCGACGATCGCGACCGTCTGGCCGGGCTCGACCGACAGCGACAGGTCGTCGATGAGCGGCTTGTCCGGCTCGTAGCGGAACGCCACGTTGTCCAGCGCCACCCGCCCCCGCAGCTCGTGCGGGCGCTCGGCCGACGGCGCGTCCTTCTCCTGCTCGTCCGCGTCCAGCAGTTCGAAGATCCGCTCGGCGGACGCGACCCCGGACTGGACGAGGTTGGCCATCGACGCCACCTGCGTCAGCGGCATCGAGAACTGGCGCGAGTACTGGATGAACGCCTGTACGTCGCCGATGGACAGCGTGCCCGACGCGACACGCAGCCCGCCGACGACCGCCACCAGCACATAGTTGAGGTTGGAGATGAAGAACATCAGCGGCTGCATGATCCCGCTGTTGAACTGCGCCTTGAAGCCCGCCTCGTACAGCGCGTCGTTCTGCTCCTTGAACGCCCGCGCCGACTCGTCCTGCCGCCCGAAGACCTTCACCAGGGCGTGCCCCGTGTACATCTCCTCGACATGCGCGTTCAGCGTGCCCGTGGACTTCCACTGCTGCACGAAGTGCGGCTGCGAGCGCTTGCCGACCTTCGTCGCCACCAGCACCGACAGCGGCACAGTCACCACCGCGACCAGCGCCAGCAGCGGCGAGATCCACAGCATCATGCCCAGGACGCCGACGATCGTCAGCAGCGAGTTGATGAGCTGGCCCATCGACTGCTGGAGGGTCTGCGAGATGTTGTCGACGTCGTTCGTCGCCCGGCTCAGCACCTCACCGCGCTGCTGACGGTCGAAGTACGACAGCGGCAGCCGCGACAGCTTGGCCTGTACGTCCTCACGCATCCGGTAGATGGTGAGGTTGATGACCCGGATCGACAGCCGCGTCGAGACCAGCATCAGCAGCCCCGCCGCGACGTACACCGCCAGTGCCACCAGCAGCACCCGGCCGACCGCGTCGAAGTCGATGCCCTGCCCCGGCGTGAAGTCCACCCCGGAGAGCAGGTCGGCGAGCCCGCCGTCGCCCTCGTCCCGCAGCCGCGAGACGGTGTCCTCCTTACTGACACCGCCCGGCGTCTGCCGGCCGACGACACCCGCGAAGATCAGGTCGGTCGCCGAGCCGAGGATCTTCGGGCCGACCACCGAGGCGGCCACGCTCAGCACACCCGCGGCGAGCATCCACCACAGAGTGATCTTCTCGCGCGCCAGCTGCCGCAGCAGCCGCTTGCTCGACCCTTTGAAGTCCATCGACCGCTGCGTAGGAGCACCCGCGCCGGCCGCCATCATGCGTCCACCAGGACCGCTCATCAGGCCGCCTCCGCCTCGGTCAGCTGGGAGAGCACGATCTCCCGGTACGTCTCGTTCTCGGCCATCAGCTCGTGATGACGTCCCTCACCGACCACCCGGCCCTCGTCCATGACGATGATCCGGTCGGCGTCGCGGATGGTCGCCACCCGCTGGGCGACGATCACCACCGTCGCCTCGGCCGTCTCACGGGACAGCGCGGCGCGCAGCGCGGCGTCCGTCGCGTAGTCCAGCGCGGAGAACGAGTCGTCGAACAGATAGATCTCCGGCCGCTGCACCAGCGTGCGCGCTATCGCCAGGCGCTGGCGCTGCCCGCCGGAGACGTTCGTGCCGCCCTGCGCGACGGGCGCGTTCAGCCCGCCCTCCAGGTCGGTGACGAACTCCTTGGCCTGCGCGACATCCAGCGCGTGCCACAGCTCCTCGTCGGTCGCGTCCGGATTGCCGTACCGCAGATTCGTCGCCACCGTCCCCGAGAAGAGATACGGCTTCTGCGGCACGAGACTGACCGTCTTGGCCAGCAGGACCGGATCGAGACCGCGTACGTCCTCGCCGTCGACCAGCACCTCGCCGGCCGTCGCGTCGACCAGCCGGGGAACCAGCCCCAGCAGGGTCGACTTGCCGCTGCCGGTCGAGCCGATGACGGCGGTCGTCTCGCCCGGTCGCGCGGTCAGTGACACCTCGCGGAGCACCGGCTCCTCGGCCCCCGGGTAGCGGAACTCCGCGCCCCGCACCTCCAGATGACCGTGCCGGCGCAGCGTCCGCACCGGATCCTTCGGCGGAACGACGCTCGACCTGGTGTCCAGCACCTCCTCGATGCGCTCGGCGCACACCTCGGCGCGCGGCACCATCATGAACATGAAGGTGGCCATCATCACGGCCATCACGATCTGCATCAGATACGCGAGGAACGCGGTCAGCGCCCCGATCTGCATCCCGCCGCTGTCGATGCGGTGCGCGCCGAACCAGACGACGGCGACCGACGACACGTTGACGACCGTCATCACGACCGGGAACATCAGCGCCATCAGCCGGCCGGTCGCCAACTGCATGTCGGTGAGACCGGTGTTGGCGCCCTTGAACCGCTCCTTCTCGTACTCGTCCCGCACGAAGGCCCGGATGACGCGGTTGCCGGTGATCTGCTCGCGCAGCACCCGGTTCACCGTGTCGAGCCGCGTCTGCATGGTGCGGAACAGCGGGCGCATCCGCTTGACGATCAGGCTCACGGCGATGCCGAGGACCGGCACGACGGCGAGCAGCACCCCCGACAGCGGCACGTCCTGGCCGAGCGCCATGACGATGCCGCCGACACACATGATCGGGGCCGACACCATCAGCGTGAACGACATCAGCACCAGCATCTGTACCTGCTGGACGTCGTTGGTCGTACGCGTGATCAGCGACGGCGCCCCGAACTGGCCGACCTCGCGGGCGGAGAAGCTCTGCACCCGGTCGAATATCGCGGCCCGCACGTCACGGCCGAGGGCCGAGGCGGTGCGCGCACCGTAGTAGACAGCGCCTATCTGGCCGAAGACCTGGGCGACACTGACGGCGATCATGAGAACGCCGAACTCCATGATGTAGCCCGTGTCCCCCTTCACGACACCTTTGTCGATGATGTCGGCGTTGAGGGTGGGCAGATAGAGGGTGGCGCAGGTCTGCAGCAGCTGGAGCGCCACCAGCAGGCCGATGGCTCTCTTGTAGGGGACCAGATGCGTTCTGAGTAGTCGTAGCAGCACGTGCTGTCTCTCGGGCTCGGCAAGATCGGGGGTCGGACCCATCCTGCGGTACTCCAGCCGCTGGAACCCAAGGGTTTTCCACAAAGGACCGGTCAAGAACGACTGTCATACCGGAGAGGTCGTCCCGGAGGGCTCCTGCCGGAGGCGTCGTACCGCGGAACCCCAGCTCTACACCCCCGGCGCCGCGGAGAAGGCGCCCGGGTGGATCTGCTCACGGGCGGCCCTGTACTGCTGGCGCACCGCCGCGCCGACCGCCGCCTCCTCGCCCGGCTCGAAGACCTGCGCCGCCGCGCCCTGCCAGTCGGGCGGGCTGTGCGGGGACAGTGTGTTCTTCGAGACACCCAGCGCCCAGGCGGCCTGCCGGGCCGCGCCCAGCGCCGCGTACTCGGCCGGCTCGGGCACCACGACCTGCGCCCCGAAGATCCCCGGCGCTGACGTCCGCACGGCGGGCAGCCCGGCCGCCGCCCCCAGCAGGAACACCCGCCGCACCTCGACCCCGCGCCCGCGCACCACGTCCATCGCGTCGGCCAGCGAGCAGAGCATCCCCTCGAACGCGGCCCGCGCCAAATGCTCCGGTTTCATCGACTCCCGCCGCAGACCGGTCAACGTGCCCGCCGTGTGCGGCAGTTGCGGTGTCTTCTCGCCCTCCAGATAGGGCAGGAACACCAGCCCGGAGGCGCCCGGCGTGGACTTGAGCGCCAGCGCCGACAGCTCCTCCAGGTCCTCGGTCCCGAGCAGCTCCGCCGTGCCGCGCAGGGCCCGTACGGCGTTGAGCGTGTGGACGACCGGCAGATGCATCCCCGTGGCGTCCGCGAACGACGTGATCATCCCGGAGGGGTCCGCCAGCGCCTCGTGGTGCACGGTCATCACCGACCCGGAGGCGCCCAGCGACACGACCGCGTCACCGATCCCGACACCGAGCCCGAAGGCGGCGGCCATGGTCTCGCCCGTACCGGCGGATATCAGCAGCCCCTCGGGTGTGGTCCCGGCGGCCTCGGCCGGACCGAGCACCTCGGGCAGCGCCGCCTGGTGCCCCAGCGCGAGCTCCATCAGATCCGGCCGGTACGCACCCGTGCGGGCCGACCAGAAGCCGGAACCGGACGCCGCGCCCCGGTCCGTCGTCCGCCGGGCGGGCCGGCCGAGCAACTGCCACACCAGCCAGTCGTGCGGCTGAAGGACCATCGCCGTACGCCGCGCCGCGTCCGGTTCGTGCCGCGCCAGCCAGCGCAGCTTCGCCACCGGCTGACCGGACTGCGGTACGGATCCGACGGCCTCGGCCCAGGCCTGCCGCCCCCCGAGCGCGTCGATCAGATCGGCGGCGGCGACCTGCGCGCGCTTGTCGTTGCCGAGCAGCGCGGGGCGTACGAGATTGCCGGAGTGGTCGAGCGGCACGAGCCCGTGCTGCTGCGCGGAGACGCCGATGGCCTCCACGCCCTCCAACAGCCCGCCGCCCGCGGCCTCGCCGAGCGACAGCAGCCAGGCCTGCGGATCGACCTCGGTGGCCTTGGCCTCGACGGGATGTGCCGCGTATCCCTGCCGCAGCACGGCACCCGTGTCCGCGTCACACACGACGATGCGCGTGGAACCCGACGAACTGTCCAACCCGGCGACTATTCCCATGGCACGATTCTGCCGCACGCGCGAAGCGACGGCGGTGTCCGGGACCACCCCGGGGGCCGGACACCCGGCACCGCGGGTCAGGTGTTGGTGGTCCCCCAGTCGTCCTCACCGTTGTGGTTGCGCGAGCGCAGCGACCGGACCCGGTCGGCGACGGACCCGGGGACCTTGTCCCCGACCTTGTCGCTGACCGAGTGGTACGCCTTGCCCGCGTACTCACGCCCGGACAGCGCGGCCGTCTCGGCGGCGTTGCGCACGGCCGGGTTCTGCGAGATCCGGCCGGCGGACTTCTTGAGCTGCTCGTAGCGCTCGCGCCCGGCCCTGGTACCCAGTACGTAACCGACAGCCAGTCCCGCGATGAACGTGAGGCGCCGCATGGCCTGCCACCCTTCGTTAGTTCGTTGGCATCGGACCTTGAGCCGTGACGTCCGCCTACCCCCCAGGCCCGAGATCACCCAGTGTGACCCGGCGGGATACCGATTGGCGGAGCACCCCCCTGCTTGCGCTAATGTATGTGTCGCAGCGAACGTCCGCCGCCCGGCAGAGCCCGGGTGGGTATGTTCGGTGCATACGCAGCAATCCCCTGTAGCTCAATTGGCAGAGCAGCCGGCTGTTAACCGGCAGGTTACTGGTTCGAGTCCAGTCGGGGGAGCGCGATCTCCTGTAGCTCAATTGGCAGAGCAGCCGGCTGTTAACCGGCAGGTTACTGGTTCGAGTCCAGTCGGGAGAGCAAGCACGGAAGAGGACCCCTCGGGGTCCTCTTTCTTGTGCCCGCCGTCCGCCCGCCGACGGCGCGCGGACGGTTCGGGGAGCGCCTTCCGGGTGATCTTCGGGCTTCCTGGAACCGGCCGACGCGGGACGAAGTCCTCATGGTCAGGCGTTGCCGACCATCCGAGGCAGGAGATCGTATGAGCGGCTATGCTGCGGCAGACGGCGCGCACAAATGTGCGCGACGCGCCGTTAGGGGCGGTAGCTCAGCCGGTTAGAGCAGCGGACTCATAATCCGTCGGCCGTGGGTTCGAGTCCCACCCGCCCCACCGCGCCACGCCGCAAGTTCACCCGTTTGACCAGCGATAACAGGTGGGCGCTCGCTGTTAAGAAGGTTTTTTTCCTTCCCTTCATGATCATCTGCTGGCCCCTGCTGGCCCGAGGGGTTGTGATCAAGGAACCTGGGCTCGGTCGTCGGATGTGCGATTGCCTTCGAACGCGACGAACCTCGGGTTGCTGGACGCGCTCAGTTTGTGGGGTCACTTCGACCGCAGGCTGGCTGTGTAGGGCTTCAAGGGCGCTCGTGAATAAGGATCATGAACGAGACGGTGTCTTGATTGGCGATCGCTTGTTGCTGTGGGCATTGACATAGTTGTGCGCCTGGTGCCGGACGGGCTGTGGGAGATCTTCCAGGGCGTGGCACCCGAGTCTCCAGGACGTCCCCAGGGCGGAGGCCGCCGGAGGTGCGACGATCGCGCGGTGCTGGCCGCGATCATCTTCGTCGCTACTTCCGGCTGGACCTGGCGGCAAGTGCCGCCGATCTTCGGAGCTTCCTGGCAGACGGTCCACCGTCGCTTCACCGATTGGTCCACGGCGAGGGTCTGGGGCAAGCTGCACCGCGTGGTCCTCGACCGGCTCGGCGCGAACGGCGAGCTGGACTGGTCGCGCTGCGCGATCGACTCGGCCGGCGTCCGGGCGGCCAAAGGGGGCCCCTGACCGGACCGAATCCGACCGATCGCGGCAAGCTCGGATCGAAGATGCATGTCATCTGTGACCGCAACGGGCTGCCGATCTCGGTGGGTATCTCCGCCGCCAACCTCTACGACAGCCAGGCACTGATCCCGCTGATGCGCGGCATCCCGCCGATCCGCTCCCGCTACGGCTCCCGGCGCCGCCGCCCGGCCAAACTCCACGCCGACAAGGGCTACGACTTCGACCACCTGCGAGGATGGCTGCGCCGTCGGCAGATCGTGCCACGCATCGCCCGCCGCGGCATCGAACCTTCCGGCCGCCTGGGCCGGCACCGCTGGCTGGTCGAGCGCACGATGTCCTGGCTGAACGGCTGCCGTCGTCTGCACCGACGCTACGAGCGCAAGGCCGAGCACTTCCTCGCCTACGTCGGTGTCGCCCGCACCCTCGTCTGCTGCCGCAGAGCGGTGCAGGACTAGGACTTGGCCCAATAGATCATGCGCTCGTGAGGCTGCGTGTTGCCCGCGTCCGGCACACCCACCATGACGCGCGGTTCGATCAGCGGAGTCTCTGGATGGAGAAACGCCTCCAGGTCGCCGATCGCATCGGCGATGTCTTCGTCGATCTCGGCGGTATGGCGACGTACCCAGTAGGAGAGCAGCACTCTTTCCTCCTCGGCCGCAATCGCTACCGCCACCACATCGGATGAGATCAGCCCTAGCAGAGCCTGCACCGCAGTGAGGGCAATGTCGTTGACGCGCTGAAGCTCGGGGTCTGCCACGCCGGTGCATCCTGCCGGTCACCAAGCGATCGCGCCAACTGAGACATCATCTAACGAGCTCGTGCATGGTTAGCGGTGGCGCGTCGAGACCTTGATCGTTGATCATGATCTGTGTGGTGGGGAACCGGGTTCGTACAGCGATCATCCGTAGCCAGCGGATCACGGGGCTGACGCCCGACGTGATCTCCGAACTCGTCGCAGAGGTCGGCCCGTTATGGCACGAACGGCACCAGGCGGCCCTCGTTGCGCGTCCTCGGTGCAGGGCCGTGGGTGCCGGAGCCAAACACAAACTGGTCTTCGTGGACCGCCTGTTGGCAACCCTCGTACACCTCCGGCACGGCGCCACCCACGACGTGCTGGCCTGCTGGTTCGGTGTCGACCGCTCCACCATCACACGTGCGGTCAGTGAAGTACGTCCCCTGCTGGCGAAACGGGGCTGCACCGTCGCGCCCGGCCTGCGCCTGCGCACCCTCGCGGAAGTCATCGATCACCTCGGCGCCGACGGACGCACCGGGATCGTCGACGGGACCGAGGTCCGGGTGCGCCGCCCGGCCGCCGGGCGCAAGGGCCGGGAGAAGCTGATCTCCGGGAAGAACAAGCAGAATGCTGTGAAGGCGATGGTCGTCACAGATGCCGACGGTCGGCTGCTGTTCTGCAGCCCGGCCGAGCCGGCCAGCTGCGCGGACATCACACATGCCCGGAAGTTGGGCCTGGTCAAGCTCCTGGCCGACGGCCCCGCCGTGGAGATCCTGGCCGATGCCGGATATCAGGGACTGGGCTCCCAGACTGGCGGCCGCGTGGTGACGCCGCCGCACCGGAAGTTCAAGAAGAACCCGCCCGAGTGGTACGAGGAGATGCGCGAGCGCCAGCGCAAGGCCCACTCCTCACGCCGTATCCGAGTCGAGCACGGCATCGGCCATATGAAGAACTGGCGGTCCCTCGCCCGCCATCACGGCCGTCGTGAGCACGAGCGACATCATCCAGGCCGTCGCCGGACTGCTCTCCCTCCAGCAGGGCGCCACGATGGCGAGCGGTACGCGAACGTGACTACAACCGCCGGCCCGCGGTCCTCGACGCGCCACCGCTAACCATGCACGAGCTCGTTAACACAATGAGGTGGATCCTTCCTGGTTGCCGTGTCTGGGGCGGGAGTTGAGCATTCGGCCCGGCGTGGGGATACCGCCGCGGATCGTGTCGGATGAGCTGTGAGATCACTTGGAGCCGCTGCTGCCGCAGCGCGAGCGTAGGTTCCGGTATCCAGGTCGCAAAAAGCCCGGATATGCCGAGGGCCCCGTGGGAAGACCTCCGAGGGGCCCTCGACTTGCTGGTCAATAGCTGTCGGAGTCGCAGTTCGACGACGATCCGGAGTCGTGGGGCGAGGAGCAGCGCGGCGTGAACAACGGACGTGCCAGGCCGTACGAGTCCCCGGCGGCGGCCAAGCCGTGCGGAGGCGGCTGCCACGCGTTCATTGGGCGGGAAGCAATGCAGGGTGCAGTGCCTCACTCGCCGCCCGAACGAAGTTGTTGATGGCGTCCCGAAAGGGGGTGACGTTTTGAGGTGTCGGCTCGTGCGGCTGGCAGAGAGTGGCCAGCAGTCCTCCCGATATCTCGCATGTGCTGAACAGATCGCGCAGCTCCTGCAACACGTCCGTTGAGCTGTCTTCCATGGCGGGAGTACCGATGGTGTGCCAGAAGCCCTGCGCGACGGGGACCAACTCCCAGATGCGTGTCACCTCGTGCGGGTGAGCGAGAGCACGGTCATTGATTTCGTACATGGCGGCCATCCGGAGTGCGTGTTGTTGGTCCACCAGCACCGAGAGGTTGGCGGACAGTTGAAGGGTGATGGCTGCGTCGGCAACTCCGTCGGGACCTTCCAGTCGCACTACCCAAGCTCTGTGCGACATATCCGTTTCCAGGGCTTTCAGTGCGGTGATGTGATTCCGGGTTTCATCAAGCCGGGAGATACTGCCGCCGAAGTTGTTGCGGGCGGTATCGGTGTAGCTGAGAACCGATTGGAGGAAGGTTGCGTAAGCGTCTCGCTGGATGCCGCGCCGCCACTGAAGGTGGTCGTTCTGGCCCTGTGCTCGCACGGCATCAAGTGCTGCCCGGTAGCTCGCATCTGCTTGGGCCAGACCGGCGCGAGCAGTCTCTTCCGCCCCGCGTAGCGCCCCCCGCAGCTGCCAACGGCCGAGGACGAGGGTTGTCGGTATGCCGACGGCTGCGATGGCTGCCGTGGCCAACGCCCCGATTCTTTCGAGATCCATGAGTCACATGATCTACGCCCGGACTCTCGCTGCTCTCTTCCGCGTGCTGCCTGCGCCAACGAAAGCCGGCCCCCAGCGTATTGCCGAGGGCCGACTTTGAGCGCGTGGCGCCTACCTACCGGGCCGCGACGTTGTCACCGCAGCCATGCGACGGGTTGGAACCGCCGCCGTCACCTTCCTCGATGTCCTTGTTGTCCTCGTCACCGAAACGGAGCATCGGCTTTCCCGAGGGCGTTGTCGTAGGAGTCTCCGACGGAGCCCATGGTTGCCTGAACTTCCGCTCGCAGCAGGCGGGTTGTGAGCTTGATCGACGTATATTGGCAGCCGTGATCCGCGTGATGAATGAGCTGTCCGGGCTCGACCTCGCGGGAAGCGAGGGCGTACTTGAGCGTGGACAGCACCAGGTCGGTGTCCGCGCGGGGCGGAGGTCTCCCAGGCCACCCGGCGGGAGAAGGCGTCCCGGATCGCGGAGAGCCACAGCGGGCCCTCGCCTGTCGCGATCATCGTCAGGTCGGTGACCCACAGCCGGTTCGGCGCGGGTGCGGTGAAGTCGCGCTGGACCAGGTCCGGGGCCAGGGTGGCCTTGGGGTCACGGCGTTTGAAGCGCTTGCGGCGCGGGCTGATCCCAGCGATATCGGCCTCGCGCGTCAGGCGCTCGACCCGCTTGCGGCCCACGTGGACGCCCTCGCGCCTGAGCATGGCGTGCACGCGCGGCGAGCCGTAGATCCCATCCGAGTCGGCGTGGATCTCCTTGATCTGCTCGGTGAGTTCTGCGTCCCGGCACACGCGTTCGCACGGCTCGCGCTCGGCACGGCGCCAGCGGTAGTAGGTGGAGGAGGCGATGTTCAGCTCCCGCAGGACGGGCTCGACCCCCAGGTGCGGGTGCTCGTCAACGAGCGCCGTCACCTGGGCCGGGTCGGGTCGAGCTACGCCGCGAAAAAAGCCGAGGCCGTCCGTTGGACCTCGTTCGCCCGCTTGAGCTGGGCGTTCTCCTTGCGCAGCGCCGCGAGCTCGGCGCGCTCGTCGGTGGTGAGCCGGTCGTCGCGCTCGCCGGCGTCCGCCTCGGCCTGGCGGATCCAGCCGCGCAGGGCCTCGGGGTGCACGCCGAGATCGACGGCCAGTTTCTTGATCTGCAGCTTCGGGTCGGAGGTCCGATACATCCGCACCGCACGCTCACGCAACTCCAGCGAGTACTTCCTGGGGGCAGCCATGGTCGATGTTCCTCTCACGAGTCCCATCTGACCCTCTGTCACCACGCTCCGCATCTCGGGGAAACCTCACAACGACACCAGCACCAGTGGCTTGACCAGTAGAAACAGCACGGTCCGGCATTGACCGACACGGGCCGACACGGGCCGGCATGAAGCATCTGGCAGCCGCCCGAGACTCGACATCCCTCGAAGCCGAACTTGCGTTCGATGCGTGTGTGGAGTCGTCGGCAGCCGGTGGGCGGTCGCTCCGGACGGGCCGAACGACGCCGAAGGCAGCTGCTGCCAGGTACAACCTGACGCGGCCACGAAGACGATCACGGCCAGCGCTTCCCGGTCGCCGTGCCGACGCCGATCCCCGCCCTGCGGCCGCGACCGCGCCTCCGGCACCACCCACTGAAACAACTCCCACAGCTCGTCCGGCACCAGCTGCTCAACGATCCCCACCATGACTCACAGAGCACCGAGTGACCCAAATGAGATGGCCTCTGAGTCCGGTTGCTGCGCCGAAGCGCGAAGGGATGCGGCCACGATTTGCTGCAGGGCCGCAGCATGCTTCTTGAGTGCGGCGCTCCCGTCCGCGCTCAGGGCCACCCAGGTGCGCGGGCGCTTGCCGACGTAGCCCATCTTGACGTCGACGTAGCTGTGACTCTGCTTCGGTCACCTGTGCTCGCTGTCGCGGAGATGACGGGCCAGGAAGTGGTCGGCCGCGTGGTACATGTCGATGTTGTTCTCCGGGTTGGCGAAGCTGTGCCCTTCGTTGTCCTTGACGAGGTACTCGACGTCGACACCGCGGTTCCGGAGCGCCTCGACGATCTGGTCGGACTCCGACTTGAGTACGCGGGCGTCGTTGGCGCCCTGGACGACCAGCAGCGGGGTGCGCATGTCGGCCACCCGGCTGAGCGGTGAACGGGCCCAGAGGTCGGCTTCCTGTGCGGGGTCTTCGGGATTGCCCGCGTACAGGTGCCAGTTGTTGGTGAGGTACGGCTTGGCGAAGTCCGGCATGTTGCGCAAGGCGGTCACCAGGTTGGAGGGGCCGCAGAAGTCGATGGCGGCGGCGAAGAGGTCAGGCGTGAAGGAGACTCCAACGAGGGCCGCGTACCCGCCGTAGGAGCCGCCGAAGACGGCGACGCGCGCCGGGTCCGCGTAGCCCTGCTCCACGGCCCAGCCGACGGCGTCGACGAGGTCGTCGTGCATCGCGCCGGAGAGTTCGCCGATACCGGCCTTGAGGAAACTCTTGCCGTATCCGGTGGAGCCTCGGTAGTTCACCTGGAGCACCGCGTATCCCCGGTTCGCGAGGAGTTGCGCGGTCGGATCGAAGCCCCAGCTGTCGCGGTGCCAGGGTCCGCCGTGCACCTGGAGCACCATGGGCAGGCCGACAGGTTCCCTGTGCAGCGGCAGGGTGAGGTACGAGGGGAGTTCGAGGCCGTCTCGTGCGGGGATCGTGACGGGGGTCATCGGCGCGAGGGCGGCCGGGTCGAGGCGGGGGTAGGGGCGGAACAGTACGCGGCTTTCGCCGGTGGTGTGGTCGTAGAAGTGGGTGACGCCGGGGTCGCGGTCGTGGCTGAAGGAGACGATCCAGCGCTGTCCTTCGCGGTCCGAGGAGAGGGCGGCCACGTCGCCGTCGGAGAGTTTGCGCAGGTTGTCGAGGATGTCGGCGAAGCCGGCGGTCAGCGGCCGGATGACGGCGCGTTCGCCGAGGTACCGCACGCCGATGAGGTCCTTGGTGCGGCGGTCGAGGATCAGCGGCGCGGGCAGGATGGGGAAGACGGCGGCGCGAGGGTCGATGTCGAGGCCAGGGTGGCTGTCGACCTCGGTCTCCCGGCCGGTGCTCAGGTCGACGTGGATGACCCGGGTGTGCTCGCTGCCGCGGTAGGAGCTGACCCAGGCACCGGTGCCGTCCGGGGTGAGCTGGAAGGGCTGCAGGTCCAGTGGGTGTTCGGAGCCGGGGAAGGTGGCGACGCGGCGCATGGCGCCCGACTCGGGTTCCCATCGGGACAGTTCGATGTCCCCGTCCTCGCTCAGTCCGTGTCCGTACATCGTCCCGTCGGATGCGTACACCAGGGCGCTGGAACCGCCGGGGTTCTGGGCGAGCATCGTGAGTTCGCCGGTGGCGATGCGGAGTTCGTAGAGGTCGAACACCGCCGGGTCGCGGTGGTTGAGGTTCAGGACGGCGCGGCCGGGCCTGGTAGGGGGCAGTTCGAACCCGGTGATCCGAGCTCCAGGGAAGGGTGTGAGGTCGACGGCGTCGGCATCCGGGTGTTCCAGGTCGACGCGGTGGAGGTGGTAGTTCTCGTCCCCGTCGCCGTCCTGTTCGTACAGCAGCCAGCGCGGGTCGTCGGTCCAGTGGTAGCGCAGGACGCTGCGGCGGGAGTCGGCGGTGACGCATCGCGCCTCCCCCTCGCCGTCGAGATCCTGGATCCAGACGTTGAGGCGGTCACGCCAGGGGGCCAGGTAGGCGAACTTCGAGCCGTCAGGTGAGATGACGGCGCCGGTGCGGTCCGGGGAGTCGAGCAGGTCCTCGACGTTCAGGTACGGGACGTCGGGTCGGTCGGCGGACATGGGATGAGCTCCTTCAATGGTCACTGCGGTGCGGCGGTTGGGGGCGCGGCCGGCGAGCTGTTCAGTTCTGGTGCCCTGTTGGCCGGCTTCTCAGACCCTGCGCGTCAGGGACGTGGCCGTGCGGTTGAGTTCGGCGGGCAGGGGACAGATCACGCGGGCGAGCACGGCGGCCGTACGGGAGGCGTGTGCGGAGGGTATGTCCCGCCCGGCGCGGAGCGCGGTCTCGGGTTGCCTCCCAAGACCCATGTCAGCGCAGATGGCTCGGGGGTGGTCGGTCATGCCGGGGCACGGCTGCTGGCGGATCTCGCTGATGCCACCGGGCTGAGCGCCGCGTATTCCGCCGCGCTCGGACCGCTTCGACCGCGTGGGACCAGACATGATCCGGGCCGGATCGCTACCGACCTGGCGGTGATGCTGGCCGACGGCGGTGTGGCCGTCGCGGATCTGGCCGTACTGCGTGACCAGGCAGGGGTGTTCGGCCGATCGCGTCGACACCGACGGCCTGGCGGCTGCTCGCCGACACCGCTACCGGCACGGCATCACCAGCCTGTTCGCCGCCTTCAACATCGCCGACGGCAGCGTCATATCAGCACTGCACCGCCGCCACCGGGCCATCGAGTTCATGAAATTCCTGACCCGGATCGACAAGGCCGTGCCCGCCGGCCTCGACGTCCACCTGGTCTGTGACAACTACGCCACCCACAACACCGCCGAGATCAAGACGTGGCTCGGGAAACACCCACGCTTTCACGTCCACTTCACCCCCACCGGCTCCTCCTGGATGAACCAGGTCGAGCGATGATTCGGCCTGTTGACGGACAAGCTCATCCGCCGCGGCGTGCACACCTCCGTGAAGGCCCTGGCCCAAGACATCAGGGCCTGGATCGACGGATGGAACGAGAACCCCAAGCCGTTCACCTGGACCAAGACCGCCGACGAGATCCTCAACTCTCTCGCCGACTACCTCACCAAAATCAACCCATCAGCCGCACCAAACCGCCAAGAATTCCAGCCCGCGATTTCAGGCGCAGGACACTAGCGGAACACGTGTATCCAGCCGCCGCCACGGCCACCGAATGGCACTGCCAACTCTCCGCCGACGACGTCAGGCCATATGCAACTGGGTCACCCGCGGCTACCTCGAACGCTCCGGCCTCGACGAACGAGGACACCCCCTGTACTCCCTCGCCCGCGCCGAACTCGCCACCCGCGGCCGCGCCCTGCCGCCTCGTCGGCATATCGGAGAACATGGCACCTACCGTCTGACGGCGTCAGCAAAAGAGTCACGAGCCCGTCACAGAAGTCCCTCATCGCCATGGTTCACCGGGACACACCGACAAGGTAGGCCGAATGAGATCCACATACAGAGCCGTCGCCGCCGCCGCGGTACTCGTCATCGCACTCACCGCCTGCGGATCGGAACCGGAAGGGACCGCCATCGAGAAGTCCGGCACCGTGGGCAAAGACCCATTGACGCCCGAAGAGACGGCCGACATCGCCGCCGATCTCGGCTACCCGGCGGAGCCTGACGCGGCACAGCGCGCGGCATTCATGAGGGCCCTGGACACGATCGATCCCGACCTCGCGCACGGCAAGGAAGACATAGCCGTCAGCAGGGCCATGGATACCTGCCGCTCGCTGAAGGACTACCCCGGCGACACGGCCAAACAGGAAGAAGTGGCGATGAAGCGCTGGACGAGCCCCGCTCACCCCGAGGGCCGGACCAACGCGGTCGCCGCCAACGTCGTGAAAGCCGCGCACACGAACATCTGCCCGGACTTCTGACCATTCGCACGCCACTGGCCCTGGACCGACGTGACCACCACCCCCCCACCCACGGCTCGAAGCTCTCTCCACCCCAGGCTGACCAGCACGTTCCCGTCCCCGCGAGCAGCACCACCCCGACCGGTGCCGTCGAACCCGGCCCACCCGACGCGGCAGCCGGGTCCCCGGCCTGTGGCCATCAGACACAGAACGCGAAACGGTCCACCGCCTTCATCGGCCGACCCTCACGAAAGATCGAGGCCAGAAATGCCACACAGAGGCGCATCGACTTCAAGTGAACCCAGTCGATTGGCCCTCCGTCTCCCTGCGACCCTTTCCGCTTGGCCACTGATCGGGTAAGTCAGCAGCGACCCCCACTGCCCCACCACACCACTCGTGTAATTGACGCCTCCCCTGACACGTGAGGAAAGTCGCGCACTCTGGCCGCCGACTACTACGAGGCCGGACACCTGCGCATGGTCAGAGAACAGCTGGCAGGCACCACGGACCGTCCCCCCACCACACAGATCCGCCCAGCTTCAGGCAAGTACGGGCGAGGCTAGGCCGCGTCTAC
>NZ_JARJHW010000068.1:0-33764 GCF_040560175.1 Streptomyces panacea | reverse complement strand
TCCTACGCCAGCACCGACTGGGGCGGTCTGATGGCCGCCGCCACCCTCATCACCGTGCCGGTCGTACTGGCCGCCGTCCTGGGGCAGAAATACCTGGTGGCCGGACTGACCTCCGGCGCCACGAAAGGCTGACTGATCGTTTCAGAATGAGCAGGCCCTGCCGACGCACACCGCCCAACTGACAGCCCATCAGGCAGGGTTCATTCTGAAACGATCAGACAGAGAGCGTTGTTCAAGTAGGCGCGTTCAGTGGGTGTTTGGGTAGTGGAGCGGGCTGGAGCTGCTGAGGCCGGGGTCGTTACCTGTGTCGCGAGAGACGGCTTACGCCAGCGCCGGGCATGTTTCCGCCCGTTCGCTCCCCCTGTGGCTGGGTGTCGGCCGACGGAACCACCAAACATGCCTCGACAGCGGCCGTATCCGAGTGACCTGTCCGATGCGCGATAGGAACTACTTGAGCCCGTTCTTCGACCTGGCGCGCGAAACGGCGGCCCACGCCGTCCAGAACGGCACCATCGCCTGGCAAGCCCTGGGTCGACAGCAGACGGCGGCCGGGGAGTCGAGGGCCGACTGACATCAGTCAGTCGCCGATGAACCACAGATACAGGTGAAGCCCGCGCTCGACGACCTGGCACAGCTCGCGGGCCTGCCCGACCCAGTCACCGCCCAAGTCGGCAGGAAGCCGGTCGAGTTCCGACAGCAGGAGCGGTACCTGCCGCTGGTTGAAGACCGCATCCCCATACGGCGTCAGGGCCCAGAGCATCGGGAATTCCGCCGGGTCCAGATCGGCGAAGCCGGCCGTCCAATCCACACCGGCTTTGGCGCCAGCCACGACGTTCCTACTGTCACCACGCACCGCCATATTGATCATCCGCCGAGCCTAGCGGCGCCCACCGCGACCCACGAGGGAATTACCGACCGTGACGTTTCCCGGGCCCCGACCCTGCCCGAGGAGCTCGACAAGCTGATGCGCCGAATGCGCCTGCGCTGCATGCGCAAGGCTGCACCGACCCTCGAGTCCTGGCGGGCCGAGGACTCCACCGTCCCCGAACCCACCCAGAACTCCCTGATCACCCTGGAGTGGATCGGCCGCGCGGAGAACCTGGTGATCGCCGGCTCGTCCGGAACCGGGAAGTCGCACGTCACCGAGGGTGTGGCCCAGGGTCGCGATCGAGAAGGACCCAGTGGGTCATCGGGGACGTATCGGCAGTACGGCCGATGGGAGCTCCGGCTCAGTCGGAGTCGGGGTCGTCGCCCGGGCGGGAAACTCGCGCCCCTGACACGACGACCGACTCCTTCCAAGCCGTCTCGCACTCCATGCCTACGGCAGCTGCCAGTCCACCGGCTGGGAACCTTGCCCGGTGAGAAGGTCGTTGGCCCGGCTGAACGGACGCGAGCCGAAGAAGCCCCGGTCCGCGGACATCGGGGACGGATGTGCGGATTCGATCGCCGGAAGATCCCCCAGCAACGGCCGCAGATTGCGGGCGTCACGCCCCCACAGGATGGACACCAGCGGCTTGTTCCGCGCGACCAGCGCCCGGATGGCCTGCTCCGTAACCTCCTCCCAGCCCTTCCCGCGATGCGCCGCCGGTTTGCGCGGGGCCGTCGTCAGCGCCCTGTTGAGCAGGAGCACACCCTGCCGCGCCCACGGAGTCAGGTCACCGTTGGAGGGCCTCGGCGTACCGATGTCGCGATGCATCTCCAGGAAGATGTTCTCCAGGCTGCCCGGGAGATTACGCACGTCAGGGGCCACGGCGAAGCTGAGTCCGATGGCCATTCCCGGGGTGGGATATGGATCCTGACCAACAATCAGGATGCGGACATCGTCGAAGGGCTGCTGGAAGGCACGGAGCACGTTCGCGCCCGCCGGCAGATACGTCCGGCCGGCAGCGATCTCTGCCCGGAGGAAGTCCCCCATGGCGCCGACGCGTTCGGCTACTGGTTCGAGAGCTCTCGCCCATCCGGGTTCAACAAGCTCATGCAAAGGTCGAGGTGCCACAGTCGATCACTCTACTTGTGATATCGACGGGAGAAGTCACTCGAACGGGATCACCTCCAAGACGCTAGTCTTCCTCATCGTCGAGATCATCAAGCCGCTCAAGCAGATCTCGCAACCGTTCGGAAGGAAGGAGCGGAGCACGTTGCGCCCAGTGATCGATCCACTTACTCACCGTCATCACGCCTGCTCAGCCCTTCGTTCCGAAAACGCGGATCCCGGAACCCCCGCACACGCGGTCGGCCTGAGCTTCTCCGTCGCGCCGGAGGTCCGGCCGGTGCTGGTCGCGCGGAACAAGCCGCTGGTGTCCATCCTGTGGGGCCGCGACGCCCGCGAGCTGCGCCCGCTCCTCGGCCGGTTGCCCGCGATCGAGTCGTCGCGCCCCTCCCCCATGTCGGCGGACCGGGGCTTCTTCGGCTCGCGTCCGTTCGGCCGCGCCAATGAACTCCTCGTCCAGCAGGGCGCGCAGCCCATCGACTGGCAACTGCCGTGAGCCGCGTGCTCGGTGTCGACTCGGGCGGATCCGGTCTGCGTGTCGCCCTCGGAACGGCGGACGCTCCGACGGGCGGCGAGCCGACGGTCCGGACGATCGGCACCGCCGTGTCCACCGAGCCGGTCCGCACCGGCCCTTCGGGTATCGATCCGGACCATCTGCTGGAGCAGTTGCTGCCCGCCGTGGAGACGCTGCTCGCGCGCGCGGGCACGGACACGGACACCACGGAGGCTCCGATGGCCGTCGCGATCGGCGCCGCCGGTATGGCGACGCTCGGCGACGGGCTCCGCGCCGAACTGCCCGCGGCGCTGGAGAGCGCCCTGGGAGTACGGCGGCTGGCGCTCGCCGCCGACGCCGTCACCGCGTACGCGGGGGCGCTCGGCCAGCGTCCGGGCGCCGTCGTGGCCGCCGGTACGGGCATGATCGCGCTCGGCACCGACCTGACGGACTGGCAGCGCGCGGACGGCTGGGGACACCTGCTCGGCGACTGCGGCGGCGGTGCCTGGATCGGCCGGGCGGGGCTGGAGTCGGCGATGCGCGCGTACGACGGGCGGCGTGGCGGTTCGGCCGCACTTCTGTCCCGGATGGAAGCCGTGTTCGGCCCCGCGTCGAGGATGCCGGGGGTCGTCTATCCGCGTACGGACCGGCCCGCCGTACTCGCCTCCTTCGCCCCCGAGGTAGCCCGCTGCGCGGCGCACGACCCGGTCGCCGCGGAGATCGTCAACGAGGCGGCGCGGCAGATCGCGGACGCGGCCGTCGCGGTGTGCCCGCAGACCGAGGGGTGTGAAGTGGCCCTGACGGGTGGGCTGTTCAAGATGGGCGACCCGCTGCTCGTACCCCTGCGGGCGGAGTTGGCCGAACGGCTGCCGCACGCCACGCCGGTGTCGGCGGAAGGTGATCCGCTGGCGGGGGCGCTACGGATCGCCGCGGCCCTCGCGACCGGTTCGCTTCGACTGCCGTGCGACGGACGGCTGTTGTCCGTCCAGACAGAGCGGGACGAATAAACAGTAAGCAGCATATCGAAAAAATATGGACAGATGACGCACGACCGGACCCTCCCCGAACAGCCGACCCCACAAAACCAGTAGCATTCGGCGCCATGAGCTCCCCCACTGGGCCGGCACCCGGCCTGCCTGTACGAATGCCCCGACCTCGACAGTCGGGGCGGCACCGCCGACCCGAACCCGTGGCGGCGCCCGAGGGCGCGCCCACGCTTGTCCTGGCCATGCCCGGCGTCCCGAGCGCCGAGGTGCGGAGCCTCGGCGAGGAGGTCGTCAGCATCGCGCGTTCCGAGCTGCCGGGCCTCGACGCCCGGATCGGCTATCTGGACGGCGACGACGACGAGTACCCCGCGCTGGGCACCGTCCTGGCCCAGACCGCCGAGCAGCGTGTCGAGCGCTATGAGCTCGCGAAGGCCGCGGGCCGTGAGGTCAACGAGCCGGAGGGCATCTCGGCCGTTGTCGTGCCGCTGCTGGCGGGTCCCGACAACTCCCTGGTCAGGCGCATACGTCAGGCCGTTGTCGACAGCAGGGCCGTGGCGGAGATGACCGAGGTCCTCGGTCCGCACCCGCTGCTCGCCGAGGCGCTGCACGTGCGTCTGTCGGAGGCCGGGCTCGCCCGCGCCGACCGGGCGAGGCTCTTCACGGTGGCCACGGCCGCCGACGGCATCATCCTCGCCACGGTGGGCGGCGAGGAGGCGGTCCAGGCCGCCGGGATCACCGGGATGCTGCTGGCCGCGCGCCTCGCCGTGCCGGTGATGGCGGCGGCGCTCGACGACGAGGGCGCGGTGGCGGCCATCGCCGAGCAGCTGCGTGAATCCGGGTCGACCCAGCTGGCGCTCGCCCCGTACCTGATCGGACCCGAGCTGCCCGAGGGCCTGCTCGACATCGCCCTCAAGGAGGCCGACTGCGCCGCGTCGGAGCCGCTGGGCGCGTATCCGGCGGTCGGCAAGCTGGTGCTCTCGCAGTACACGAGCGCGCTGGGCATCTCGGCGCAGACGCAGGCGCCGACGCACTGACCTGCGGTCTCCGGGTCGGCCCGGTGGCTGGTACGTCTCGATCGCCGGACCGTCCGATCTCTCGGACCGTCCGGCGATCGGCGTTCGGAGCGGCGCCGCGGCAGCAGCCGGCGGGTCAGCCGAAGATCACGCAGGACGCGGCGGGCGCCTCGAACGAGCCGGCCCGGGACGGGACTCCGGAGGCCGGATCGATGTCGAACCAGGTCACATCGCCGGAGTGCTCGTTCGATACGTAGAGCCTGCGGCCCGCCGGGTCCAGGGTGAGGTCGCGCGGCCAGCGTCCGCCGCAGTCCACCGTGGTGACCAGGACGGCCTTCTCACGCGTCTCGTCGAGCCTCAGGACGGCGATGCTGTCGTGCCCGCGCACGGCGGCCCAGAGGTATCCGCCGTCGTGTGAGACGACGATCTCGGAGGCGTAACTCGCCACCTCGACACCGTCCGGGAGGACGGGCGCCTCGCCGACCGGCTCCAGCGTGCCCTTGTCCGCGTCCCAGCGGCAGATCGTGAGCGTCGCCTCCAGCTCGTTCAGCACGTACGCGTGGGTGCCCGCCGGGTGGAAGGCGAGGTGGCGCGGTCCCGTGCCGGGGCGCAGCGCGGTCTCGCCGTGCGGAGTGATGTCGCCGCTCTCGGCGTCGACGGCGCTTGTCCGTACGGAGTCGGTGCCCAGGTCGACGGCGAGCAGCCACCGTCCGCTCGGGTCGGGCAGCACCTGGTGGGCGTGCGGGCCCTCCTGCCGCTCGGAGTCCGGTCCGGTGCCCTCGTGCTGGAGGATCCCGGCGGCGGCGCCGAGGCTGCCGTCGGCGTGGACGGGCAGGACGGTGACGCTGCCGGAGCCGTAGTTGGCGGTCACCAAGTGCCCGGCGGCGAGGGTGAGATGGGTGGGGCCCGATCCGCAGACCGGCACCGGCTCGCCGATCAGGCGCGGGGCCGAGGTGCCGCCCGACGCGCGGGGTGTGACCTCGAAAGCGGCTGCGGCGCCTTCCTCGCCCTCGGAGACGGCGTAGAGCACTGAGCCGTCGGCCGAGAGGGCCAGGTAGGAGGGGTCGGCGAGGGCGTCGGTCGCGCCGAGTTCCGTCAGCGCCCCGGTGTCCGCGTCCACGGCGGTGGCGATGATGCCGCGGCCTCCCGCCGAGGTGAACGACCCGATGTAGGCCCGCCCGTCGCTCCTGCCGACGCCGCTGCCGTCGCCGTTGCCGTCGCTCCTGTCGCCCACTGTCTGTCCCCTTGTCGCTCGTTCGATCGCGCTGTGCGTCCGTGAGTGGTGCGCGTGCCACCCTCGCGGCCCTGTCCGGCCGACGGTAGCAGGCGGTCTAGACCAACTGGCCGAGTCGGGTACTGCCGCCTGAACTACCCATTCCGGCGGCCGGTTCACCCTTTCGGGCGGGCCGGGAGCACATCTCGTCTCAGAGGGCGTGCGCAGGGAGCGCGACGCCGGTGAGCCGCTCGGCCTCCGCCCACAGCCGGGCGTTGATCTCGTCGTCGAGCGCCCTGCGGGTCGTGCGTGCCGTGGCGGTGGGGCCGACGAGGCCGAAGCGTCCGCCGGGGCCGTAGTAGCCGGCGGCGACCGCGTCGGGGCTGGTCGCGGCGTACAGCAGCGGTTCGGTGCCCTGCTCCGCCTCCTGCGACGGCAGGAAGTCGAGCTTGGTCAACAGGCGCGTGAGGGTCGTCCTGCCGGTGCCGAGGCTCGCGCCGGCCGTCTGGAGGTTGGTACGGGTGTAGCCGGGGTGCGCGCCGGTGCTCAGCAGCCGCCAGCCGCGTTCGGCGGCGATACGGGCCAGCTGCCTGGTCAGCATGAGGTCGGCGAGCTTGGACTGCGCGTAGGAACGGTTCGCGCTGTAGCGCCGGCGCTCCCACTGGAGGTCGGCGAAGTCGATCTTGCCGTAGTTGGCCACGCCGCTGCTCATGGTGGCCACGCGCGGGGATTCGGCGGCCAGCAGCAGCGGGAGGAGCCGGACGGTCAGGGCGAACGGACCGAGGAAGTTGCTGCCCATCTGGAGCTCGAAACCGTCGGTCGTCTCGATGCGGGAGGGCGGGGCCATCACTCCGGCGTTGTTGACCAGCAGGTCGATCGGGGTGCCGTCGGCGACGAGCCCGTCGGCGAACTCGGCAACGGACGCCAGGTCGGCCAGGTCGACGCGGCGTACGTCGAGCTTGGCGTGCGGGTGCCGCGCCAGGATCTCGTCGCGGGCCCGCTCGCCCTTGGCGACCGTACGAACAGCCATGACGACCTGCGCGCCGGCGTCGGCGAGACGGCGGACGGCCTCCTTGCCGGTCCCGCTGTTGGCTCCGGTGACGACGGCGTACTTACCGGTCTGATCAGGGACGTTGTACATGACGACTCCTTGGGGCGCACTCGGGTGCGGCGGACGGCGATCATAGAAGACCGCCGGTCTCTTCCATTTCCAAGCTAGCAGACCGCCGGTCCGATAACAACAGACCGCAGGTCTGTAGACTCGTGCCATGGCACACACCTTCCAGCGCGCCCGCAGCGAGGAGCAGCGCGCCCAGCGCCGCCAGGCAATCCTCGACACGGCGGCGTCGATGCTGACCGAGATGCCGGTGGCGCAGGTGAGCCTCAACGAGCTGAGCCGGCGCGTCGGGCTGGCGAAGTCGAACGTCCTTCGCTACTTCGAGTCCCGTGAGGCCGTACTCCTCGAACTCCTCGACGCCGCCTGCCGGGAGTGGCTGGAGCATCTGGATGCCGCGCTCCCCTCGGGCATGGACGCCGGTGCCCCGCTGCCCGAGCGCGGTGACCGGGTGGCGGCCGTGCTCGCGGCGTCGCTGGCGGACCGCCCGGTCCTGTGCGACCTCACCGGCGCACAGGCCGCGGTGCTGGAGCGCAACATCTCACCGGCCGTCGCGGCGGAGTTCAAACGCACCGCGATCGTGAACGTCCGCGCGCTGGCCGGTCTGGTACGCGCCCAGGTGCCCGAGCTGGGAGGCGAGGACGCGACACGGTTCGCGGCCGTCTGCGTCCTGACGACCGGGGCGGTCTGGACCCACGCCCAGCCGTCGGCCGCGATGCTCGCGGTGTACGAGGCCGATCCGGCGCTGGCGGCCATGCGGATCGACTTCACGGCGACGTTGCGGGAGGTGCTGGAGATCATGCTCTCCGGGCTGCTGGCGCGCGCGTCGCGCTGAGGGCCGTCGCGCCGCACCGACCTGTGCGGTCACGCCGGGGGACGGTGCGCGTCACCCCGACCCGCGCGTCACCCCGACCCGCGCGTCACCCCGACCCGCGCGTCACGCCGAGAGCGGGCCCGACGCGCCGGTCTCGTACCGCGTGATCCCCATGCTCAGCATGACCGGGGACGGCGGGACCCGCCGTCGCCGTACGGAACCGTCATGGACCCCGGTCGGCGGGTCACCCCGACGCGGGTGCGGGCGGGGTTGGCATGCTGGGAGGCATGAGCACCGCGAGCACCCCCTCCGCCATCTCGGCCCCCTTCGTCGTCTTCGATCTCGACGGCACCCTCGTGGACAGCGAGCCGAACTACTACGAGGCCGGTCGGCGACTGCTCGCGCGCCACGGTGTGCGCGACTTCAGCTGGGAGCACCACACCCGGTACATCGGCATCAGCACCCGCGAGACGCTGGAGGCGCTGCGCGGGGAGTACGGGATCGAGACGCCGGTCGACGAGTTGCTCACCGTGAAGGACCGTCTCTATCTGGAGCTGGCGCGCGCCTCCACCGAGGTATTTCCGGAGATGCGGAAATTCGTCGAGCAGCTGCACGCGAGGGGGGTGCCGATGGCGGTGGCCTCCGGCTCGTCCCGCAACGCCATCGAGGCCGTGCTCGGCGGCACGGGGCTGGACCCGTACTTCACCCTCGTCGTCTCCGCCGAGGAGGTCCCGCACGGCAAGCCCGCGCCCGATGTCTTCCTGGAGGCGGCGCGACGCCTCGGCGCCGACCCGGCGGACTGCGTGGTGCTGGAGGACGCGGCGCCGGGCGTGGCGGCGGCGCGGGCGGCCGGGATGCGGTGCATCGCCGTTCCGTACGTGACGGGCACCGCCGACGATCCGGCGTTCCGCGGGGCGGAGCTGCTGTTCGCACGCGGCCAGAGCGAGTTCACGGCGCGGGCGGCCTACGCCTGGCTGACCGGGACGGAGCAGGGCCGGGAGTAGGCACCCGGGTTCGTCGCTGATGCTGTCCGCGCTCGGCGGGATCGGCGGTGTCCTGCTGGGTATCGGCGTCACCACCGGCGACGCGGGGCGCCAGGGCCGGCCGGCGGTGGTGCAGCCGTGGGCGATGGGCGCTTCCTGAGTGGCCGTCAACACCGGTCGGGCCGCGCCAAGTTACGCGGCCCGGCCCGGCTCGGCCTGGTCAGTCGAGCGGCTGAGGCCATTCGTTGGCGGGCAGCAACTCGCGCAGACTCGCCGACGTGTTCCGGCCCAGGACCACCTCCGCGTCGATGTTGGCCGGGTCGATCTGCCGGACGAACTCCCGGCACCGGCCGCACGGCGGCAGTACGTGCAGGGCGCCTTCGTCGTTCCGCCACACCGCGACGACCTTGCGGATCCGGTATTCACGGGCCGTCACCATGGCGGCGATGGCCGCGTGTTCCGCGCAGAATCCCGTCCCCGAGCCGGTATCGACGCACACGCCGGAGTAGAGCGCCCCCGATTCCGTGACGAGGGTGGCCGCGACGTCACCGAACAGGCGGTCGCCCACCCGGTGCGGATGGAGCAGCGCCTGTGCGGTGTCGATCAGTTCGTTGTTCGAGGGAATCCTCACGCGACGGAACGCTACGTCGTCCCGCCCGCGTCGGTACGGGTCAGGTACGGCTCAAGTACGCGTCCAGCGCGCCGAGCCATGCGCCGGTGCCGTGCTCGCGCCACTCCGGCTTCTCGTTTCCGTCGAGGAAGCTGCCCTGCTCGGTCAGGGTCAGGCGGGTGCCGTCACCGTCGGGCTCGAACTCCACCGTGGTGAGCGAGGCGGTCCACAGCGTCTGCCCGCCGTGCAGGGTGGAGCTGTACACGACCCGGCCGTCCGGGACGATGTCGTGGTAGACGGACTCGAAGGTCATCACGGTGCCGTCCGGGGCATTGCCCCGATTGACCTCCCGGCCGCCGACCAGGAAGTCGAGTTCGTACGCGTTCTCCGGGCCCGCGAACCAACTGGCCTTCGCCTTCGGGTCGGACCAGGCGGCGAACACGCGGGTCGGCGGCGCGGTGTAGGCGCGTTCGACGGTGAACGTCGCGTGGGTGACGGTGCGGTCGGTCATGATGTACTCCCTCGCTCTGCTGATCCCTGCGGCCCTGTCGGCCCTGCCGGTCCTTGTTCCGACGGGCGATCCCGGCGGTCCCGCTCCGACAGGTGGTCGCCGAGCCGGTCGAGGCGGTGCTCCCATTCGGTGCGCTGCCGCCCGATCCAGCCCTCGGCCATCCGCAGCCCGGCGGGCTCGATGTGGCAGGTGCGGACCCGGCCGGCCTTCTCGGACCGGACCAGTCCGCACGCTTCGAGCACCTGGAGGTGCTGCATCACCGCGGGCAGCGACATCTCCAGGGGGTGCGCGAGCTTGCTGACCGACAGCGGGCCACGGGTCAACCGTTCGACCATGTCCCGCCGGGTCGGGTCCGCCAGCGCCTGGAACACCGCGTCCAACGAGCCTTCATAGTTAGGCACGTACTTAACTATCACAGCCGGGCCATCAACAGTCAAGTAAATACTTAAGTATCAGGCGGTGCCGTCGGCCGCCGCGCGCAGAGCGGCGAGATCGATCTTCTTCATGCCGAGCATGGCCTTCATCGCCCGCTGGGCACGTTCCTGGTCGGGGTCGTTCAGCAGCTCGTTCATCCCGCCGGGCGCGACCTGCCAGGACAGGCCGTACTTGTCCTTCAGCCAGCCGCAGGGGCCCTCCTCGCCACCCTCGGAGAGCTTGTACCAGTAGTGGTCGACCTCCTCCTGGTCAGCGCACTCGATCAGGAACGAGATGGCCTCGTCGAAGGTGAACTGCGGGCCGCCGTTGATCCCCGTGCAACGGAATCCGTCGAGCTCGAAGTCGACGGTGAGCACCGTGCCGGCCGGCCCGGGACCGGCTTCGCCGTAGTGGGTGATGCCGGTGATCATGGAGTTCGGGAAGATCCCGATGTAGAACTCGGCGGCCTGCTCGGCCTGCCCGTCGAACCAGAGATTGGGGGTGATCCTCGGCATGGCTGTCTCCCGGTGTCGTCGCGGTTCGCTACTTCCTTCCCTTTCGACTCTCGCACCGGCCGAAAGTCATCGCAGAAGTAGCCGCCTCAGCCCTTCGTCGCCCCCTGGAGCAGCCCGGTCACGAAGCTGCGCTGGAACAGCAGGTAGACGATCATGATCGGCAGCATCACGATGACCGTTCCGGCCGCCAGCGTCGGTACGTCGGTGTTGTTCTGGCCCACGAAGAAACCGAGGCCCGCCGGGGCCGTGCGCATGGTCGCGTCCTGGATGAGCACCAGGACCAGCAGGAACTGGTTCCAGGACCACATGAAGACCAAGACCCCCAGGGTCATGAGCGACGGGCGGGCCGGCGGAAGCAGCACGCGGAGCAGGATCGTGGCGGACGAGGCGCCGTCGATCCGCGCCGCCTCCACCAGCGACGGCGGCGTGGAGCGGAAGTGGGTCCGCATCCAGAACACGCCGAACGGCATGAACAGCGCGATCTCCACCAGGATGACGCCGAGGTAGGTGTCGGTGAGCCCCACGGCGCGCAGGTCGAAGTAGAGCGGCACCACGATCAGCTCGACCGGGATGGTCAGGCCGGCGATGAAGAACGCCCCCACCGCGTTGCCGCCGGGCAGTCTCATCGTGCCCAGCGCGTATCCGGCCAGGCACGCGAGGACCAGCGACGCGGGTACGACTCCGACCGCGATGACCAGGCTGGAGCGGATCAGGTCCGAGAAGCCGGCCACGCTCCAGGCCTGCCGGTAGTTGGCGAGGCTCCACTCCTCGGGCCACGCCGGCCCGGTGACTGGCTCACCCGCGGGCCGGAGGGATGCGAGGAAGACACTCAGGAAGGGGACGACGACGGCGATCGCCATGACGGTCAGCAGCGCGTAGCCCGACCAACGCTCCCTGTGTGACGTCCTGTTCGCGGCTCTCACCTTCACCGCCGTACTGGTGACGGCTGTCACCTCCGCCGCCGTACTGGTGACGGCTGTCACCTCCGCCGCCGTACTGTTCGCGGCCGTCATGTCTCGTACCTCGACAGCCGGTTGACGGCGTAGACGAGCCCGAGGATCAGACAGCTGAGCACCACGCCCAGCGCCGACGCGAGTCCCACGTCGCCGTCCGAGAAGGCCAGCCGGTAGACCAGCAGGCCGGGCACGGTGGTCTGCTCGCCGGGGCCGCCGTTGGTCGTGACGTACACGATGTCGAAGCCGGCGAGCGCGGCCACCGTCGTCACGGTCAGGGCGATGGCCAACTCGCCGCGCAGCTGCGGCAGTGTGACGGACACGAACTCCCGTACCGGTCCCGCGCCGTCGAGCCGCGCCGCCTCGTAGAGGCTGGGGTCCACCTTGTGGACCCCGCTGAGGAAGAGCATCGTGCACAGCCCGCTCAGCACCCAGGTGCCGACGAGCCCCACGGCGATCAGCGCGGTGTCGAAGTCACCGAGCCACGCGCGGGTGATCCCGTCGAGCCCGATGGCGCGAAGGGCCTCGTTGACCAGCCCGTCCTCCCCGTACAGCCAGCGCCAGGTCACACCGACGGCGACGAGCGGCACGATCTGCGGAAGCATGAACAGGACGCGGTAGATCCCCATGCCCGGCCGCCGGTACCGGGCCAGGAGGGCGGTCGTCAGCAGACCGATCGTGATGGGGACGAAGGAGAAGAAGATCACCAGCGTGAGGGCGTTGGCCAGGGAGCGCAGGAGTACCGGGTTCCGGAAGACCTCGCGGTAGTTGTCGAGCCCCACCCAGCTGCCGAGGGTGACGCCGTCCCAGTCGAACAGCGACAGATAGGCGGTGTGGAGCGCGGGAAGCACCGCGAAGACCGCGTAGACGGCGAGGGCGGGCAGTACGTAGAGATAGCCGCGCATCGCCCCGCGCCGGTGGCTACTTCTCATGGTGCGCCTCCCATACGTCCTGGATCTCGGCCAGGAACGGCCCCGGTCCGGTGCGGCCGGCGATGAGTCTCTGTACGCCGGAGCGGAGCCGGTCGAGCATGGACGGTGCGGTGAAGTCGGGAAACTGATTCGTACCGTCGTCGGCGACCACGCGCCGGTGCGCGGCGGCCACTTCACCCAGTACGCCCTTCTGGCCGGGCACGGCTTTCGGGTCCGGCGGGAGGAATCCGTTGGCCGCGACGATTGAGGCGGCCTCGGACGAGGCCATGAAGTCGAGGAACGCCCCGGCCGCTTCCGGGTGCCGGGTACGCGAGGAGACGGAGTAGGCGACGCTGAAGCCGGATGCCACGGACCGGGCGGATTCGCCGGGACCGGGCATGGGGAAGAAGCCGACGTTCTCCCCCATCGCGCCCGCCAGTTGACCGGCCGCCCAGTTGCCGTTGATCAAGAAGACGCTCTCGTCGCGGGTGAAGTGCGCGGTGGAGTCGACCTGCGCCGTGCCGTTGGCGAAGGGGTCGAAGTATCCCTTGGCCGCCCACTCGGCCACCAACTCGGCTGCTTTCAGGGGGCCTTCGGTCTCGATCGTGGCTCCGTCACGTCCGTCCACCCAGGCCCGGTACTCCTCGGGCGGCATCATGACGTTGACGAGCGCCGCCCAGAGATGCAGACCGCCGGAGTCGAGAGCGCCGAGGCTCATCGGCGTCAGGCCGGCCCTCCTCGCCGCCGCCAGTTGGTCCTCGAACTCCTTGAGTGTTCGCGGCGGACGGCCGATGCCGGCCGCCGCGGCCAGTTCCCTGTTGTAGTACAGGCCCGTCATGGACAGTCCGACGGGCACGCCGTACAGCGGTTGATGACCCGCCGGGCGGCCTGACGTACCGTCACCTCCCCCCGCGGTGAGCTGAGCCAGATTCGCCGCGGGGAACTCCTCGCGCCAGCCGTACGCGTCCCGGTAGGGCGCCAGATCGAGAATGTCGCCGCGGTGCGCGAGGGCGTCCATCCCGACGGCGTACTGCGCGATGTCGGGCGCGGTCTCCGAGGCCATCGTGAGCTTGAGACTCTTCACGTAGTCCGCGAACTGCGTGTACCGCGGCCGTACCTCGATGCGCGGGTTCTTCTTCTCGAAGGCCGCGGCGAGCGCGTCGACCATCACCGGCGCGTCCGCGAAGTTCAGCCGGAGCGTGATGTCCTCGTCGGGTACGGCCGTGGACGAGGGTACGGCCCTGGGCCGACCGGTGTTCGCGTCGTAACCGCTGCCCGGGGTCAGGGCGCCGCAGGCGGCGAGCGGGACGGAGAGCGAGAGGACGAGGGTGCCGGCGAGGGCGCGTCGGAGCGCCGCGCCTCGTTCGGTGGCCGCCATGGATGCCTCTCCGATGGGGGAAGGGGACGGGGGATGCCGGGTGCGGGCGCGCCCACGGGGGTCCCGCGCCGGCGCCCCCGGACGAGCGGAGATGCGGCCCGCCCGGTCAGCCGGCTCGGCCGGGAGGGTCGGCCGGTCAGGAGGGTCGGTCGGCCGGTCAGGACGGTCGAACCGTTCACTCCGTGGCGAGGGAGATCTCCGTCGACTTGATCAGCGCGGTGACCGCGGTACCGGGGGTGAGCCCCAGCTCCTCGACGGCTTCCCTGGTGATCACGGCGGTCAGTTCGGCGTCGTCCACGACCACCTTGACGTTCGCCAGCTTGGCACCGAGAACGATCTCGATCAGGGTGCCGGACAGCCGGTTGCGGATGCTCAGGCCCTCGATCGGCCCGGTGGCCAGCGAGACCTCGGTCGCCTTGGCCAGCACACGCACCGTGGAGCCCACCCCGATACCCAGCTCCTCGACGGCCTCCAGGGTGACGGCGGCGGTGATGTCCTGCCCGCCCGACAGATGGACCTTGACCGTGGCCATGACCTCCCCGGGGATGACACCGGTGACGGTGCCGGGGATCTGGTTGCGGATGCTCAGCTGCATGTGAGGGTCGGCCTCTCGCTGTGGGGGGGGCGCGGAGCGGACAGGAGTGAGGCCATTCAAAAGGATGAGTAAAGGCTAACTACCCATTGACTCCAGTATCTGGGAATTTGCTCTGTTTTCGACTGAGTAAGGTGGGGCTAACTTAGGCTCGCCTCATCCCGGGGCCGCGACGAACACTGTCTTCAGCCGCTGGAGCCCTCATGCGCCCCGTCCGTCTCTCCTTGGTCACCGCCCTCGCGGCGGTCGCCGCCCTCACCACCGTCACGGCGTGCGCCGAGAAGAGCGACGCCGGAGGTGAGGGGGCGATCGAGGTCACGGCCACCGACACCTCCTGCGAGGTGTCGAAGAAGGAGTTCCCCGCCGGTCACCTTCAACTGGCGGTGGAGAACAAGGGCTCGAAGGTCACCGAGGTCTACGTCCTGTTCCCCGACGACCGGATCGTCACCGAGCGCGAGAACATCGGTGCGGGCACCAAGGCGAACATCACCGCGGAGATCAAGGCCGGCGACTACGAGATCGCCTGCAAGCCGGGCATGAAGGGCAAGGGCATCCGGCAGCAGGTCAAGGCCACCGGCGGCGGCCAGACCGCGAAGCGCGACCCCAAGCTGGACGCGGCGGTCGCCGCGTACCGCCAGTACACACTGGAGCAGGCGGAGGAGACGCTGCCGAAGGCGAAGGTGTTCGCGGAGGCCGTGAAGGCCGGTGACATCGAGGCCGCGAAGCGGGCGTACGCGGACTCCCGCATCGGCTGGGAGCGCACGGAGCCGGTGGCCGAGTCCTTCGGCGACATCGACCCGAAGGTCGACCTGCGCGCGGACGGCCTCGAAGAGGGCCAGGACCCGGAGACGGACTGGACCGGCTGGCACCGCCTGGAGAAGGCGCTGTGGCAGGACAAGAAGATCACCCCGCGCGACAAGGAACTCGCCGATCAGCTGATCGCGGATCTGACCGTCTGGCAGAAGAAGGTCGGCACGGCGGAGATCACTCCGACGTCCATGGCGAACGGTGCCAAGGAGCTGCTCGACGAGGTCGCCAGCGGCAAGGTCACCGGCGAGGAGGAGCGGTACAGCCACACCGACCTCGTCGACTTCAAGGCCAACGTCGAGGGCGCCGAGAAGTCGTACGCGCTGCTGAAGCCGGTGGCGTCGAAGAACGACGCGGAGCTGACCGGCGAACTGGACACTCAGTTCGCCGCGTTGAACACGCTGCTCGACAAGTACCGTGCGGACAAGACGAGTTACGTGTTCACGTCGTACGACAAGGTCGGCAAGGCGGAGCGCAAGGAGCTGTCCGACGCGGTGAACGCGCTGGCCGAGCCTCTGTCGAAGCTCGCCGCCGCGGTCGTGAAGTAGCGGCGCCGCCATGTCCGACGAGACTCGATCCAACGAACCGGCCGACGCGCCCGACGCGGCGGACACGACCGCGACCGGCGCGACCGGCGCGGCCGACGGAAACCGCGCGCCGTCCCGCCGTTCGGTGATCGGCTGGGGCGGCGCGGGGCTCGCGCTCGGCGCCGCCGTGGCCGGTGGTACGGCCGTCGCGCTGCGCGGCACGGACGGGACGGAGCCCGCCGGTTCGGCGGGCGCGGCCGTCCCGTTCCACGGCGCGCACCAGGCGGGTGTCGCCACCGCCGTCCCCGACCGGCTGCACTTCGCGGCCTTCGACGTCACCACCAAGGACCGGGCCGAGCTGATCCAGCTCCTCAAGGACTGGACGGCCGCGGCCGCGTTGATGACCGAGGGGCGCGCGGTCGGCGAGGGGGCGTTCGGCGGACTGCCGGAGGCGCCGCCGGACGACACGGGCGAGGCGGTCGGCCTCAAGCCGTCCCGGCTGACGTTGACCATCGGCTTCGGGCCGTCCCTGTTCACGGCGGCCGGCCAGGGCCGCGAGGACCGCTTCGGCCTGGCGGGCCGCAGGCCCGAGGCCCTGGTGGACCTGCCCAAGTTCCCCGGCGACAATCTCGACCCGGCGCGCAGCGGCGGCGACCTCTGCGTACAGGCCTGCGCCGACGATCCGCAGGTCGCGGTGCACGCCATCCGTAACCTCGCCCGGATCGGCTTCGGCCGGATCGCCATCCGCTGGTCGCAGCTCGGCTTCGGCAAGACCTCGTCCACCACGCCCGAGGCGCAGACCCCGCGCAATCTCTTCGGCTTCAAGGACGGCACCCGCAATGTCGCGGGCACCGACACGGCCGCGCTCGACCGGCACGTATGGGTGTCCGCCAAGGCGGGACCCGCCTGGATGGCCGGCGGCTCCTATCTCGTGGCCCGCCGGATCGCGATGCGGATCGAGCCCTGGGACCGCACCTCCCTCCAGGAACAGGAGGACATCTTCGGACGGGACAAGGGTGAGGGCGCGGCGGTCGGCAAGGCCAAGGAGCACGACGAACCGTTCCTCAAGTCGATGCTGCCGACCTCGCACGTACGCCTCGCGCACCCCGACTCCAACGGCGGGGCCAGGATGCTGCGGCGCGGCTACTCCTACACCGACGGTACGGACGGACTCGGCCGCCTCGACGCGGGCCTGTTCTTCCTCGCGTACCAGCACGACGTGCGGGAGGCGTTCATCCCCGTACAGCGGAGTCTGTCGCGCGCCGACGCGCTCAACGAGTACATCCAGCACGTGGGTTCGGCGGTCTTCGCCGTACCGCCGGGCGTCCGGGACAGGGACGACTGGTGGGGACGGGAGCTGCTCTCGTGACCCGCGCTCCGGTGGCCCGCGTTCCCATGACTCCCACTCTCGTAACCCGCACAGTGACATCGGCGGAAGGACGCCCGGCATGTTCGGCAACTATCTGATCGGTCTGCGCGAGGGGCTGGAGGCCAGCCTGGTCGTCTGCATCCTCGTCGCGTATCTGGTCAAGACCGACCGCCGGGACGCGCTGCGGCCCGTATGGCTCGGCATCGGCATCGCCTGCGCCATCTCGCTGACCTTCGGCGCCGCGCTCGAATTCGGCTCCCAGGAGCTGACGTTCGAGGCGCAGGAGCTGCTCGGCGGGTCGCTGTCGATCATCGCGGTGTCCCTGGTGACCTGGATGATCTTCTGGATGCGGCGTACGGCGCGGCATCTCAGGGGCGAGCTGCACGGCAAGCTCGACGCGGCGTTGCAGATGGGTACGGGCGCGCTCGTCGCGACCGCGCTGCTGGCCGTGGGCCGGGAGGGGCTGGAGACGGCGCTGTTCGTCTGGGCGTCGGTGCGGGCCGGCGGCGAGGGCAGGTCGGGGCCGCTGATCGGTGTGCTGCTGGGGATCGCCACCGCGCTCGTGCTGGGCTGGCTGTTCTACCGGGGTGCGCTGAAGATCAACCTGGCGAAGTTCTTCACCTGGACCGGCTCGATGCTGGTGATCGTGGCGGCGGGCGTTCTCGCCTACGGGGTGCACGACCTTCAGGAGGCGCGCTTCCTGGGTGGGCTGGGGAACAAGGCGTTCGACATCACCAGTACGGTCCCGCCGGACAGTTGGTACGGCACCCTGCTGAAGGGCGTGTTCAACTTCCAGCCCGACCCGACCGTCGTCCAGGTGACGGTGTGGGCTCTGTATCTGATCCCGACGATGCTCTTCTTCCTCGCGCCGCAGCGCGGGAAGGCGGGGCGCCCCGCCGCGGCGGCGCCCCCGAAACCCTCCCCGGAACCCTCCTCGGAGCCCTCCCCGAAGTCCTCCTCGGAGCCTGCTTCGAAAGCGCCGTAGTCCGGTCCCGGGGGGACGACGGAACGGTCAGCCGCCGATGATCGAGAAGCCGATGACGACGCCCGCCGAAACGCTGATCTTGCCGGGGGTCAGGTCGCCGTCGCCGCCGTCCCCACCGCCGCCGCTGTGGCTGCGGTAGCTGTTGCGCATCTGCTCGGAGTCCACGTCCTTGATGTGGACGACCGGACCGAGCCGAACACCGGCGGCCTCGGCGTACAGGTCCGCCTTCTCCTGCGCGGCGGCCACCGCGGCCGTACGTGCCCGCGCGCGCAGCTCCTTCTTCGTCCGCACGTCGAACTCGACACCGTCGACCTGGTTCGCCCCGGCTTCGACGACGTCGACCAGCACGGTCTCCAGGATGTCGAGTTCGCGCAGTTCGATCACGAACGAGGCGGTGCACTCGTACCCGAGGAACTTGCGCTCGTTGCCGTAGGTCCACAGGGACTTCAGGTTCAGCCGGGACGTCGAGACGGCGCTGTCGGGGATCCCGTGGCCGCGCACCACCTCCCGGATCCGGTTGACCCCGCCCCGGGTGACCTCGAACGCCTCGCCCGGCTTCTGCCGGGTCTGCTCTATCGCCACACGGAGCCGGGCCAGGTCCGGCGGGGCGTCCACGCTGGCCGCGCCGAACACCGATATGCCCCAGGGGGCGTCTATGGACTGAGTACCGTTCATGCCGCTCATCCAACCAGGCCGGCGATCGGCCCGACGGACGTACACCACCACCGGGCCGGGGCCGGGGTCGGCCCCGCGCTCAGGATTCGAGCCAGCCGTGCGAGCGCGCCAGCTCGATCACCGACGTCCGTACCCGCTTGATCTGATCACCCGTCAGCGATCCGTCGGCCTGGATCAGCGCCTCCGTCAGCTCGTTGCGCAGTTCGACCGGGGACAGCACGTCCGAGTAGTCACCGTGCGGATCCACCGCTCCCGAGGAACCGCCCTTCGACGCCGGCGCGTTCACCAGCCTGATCTGTGACGCCTTGGGGCCCTTGTCCCCCATCTCCAGGTAGTACTCGACCTCGCTGCCCGCCTTGTACTGGTACTTCTCGTCCAGCAGATCGTTGGCGTGCATGAACACGTCCTCGTCGCCCTCGCTCGGGACGATGAACCCGTACCCGCGAACCTCGTCGAACCTCAGCACTCGACCTACATGCAACACAGCCCCTACCTCCACGGCCTACCGCTACCTCGGCTACCTCTGCGGGGATCCACAGCGCCCCCGGGCAACCTCTCATATCCGCCCGCCTGCGAGAATCCGTTCTCGGCAGATAAACATGAGTCGGGGGCACGATGGGCACCGTGGTGCGGGTACCGCAGACGCGGGACATGATCGGGGAGGAGCTCTCCGGCGACGAGGCGTGGGCGGCGCTGCGCACGTACGGCGGGCGCAAGCTGCTGACGGACGCGTTCCTGCGGTTCCGTTACGCGGACGGGTTCAGCATCGCGAGGGCGCTGGCCTTCCAGTTCGTCCTGGCGCTGGTGCCGTTCAGCATCGCGCTGGTCGGCGTCGCGACGTCCCTGCACACGGAGAGTGTCGGCCGCGTCGTCGAGTTGACGCTCACCCGAATAGCACCGGGCCCCAGCGCGGACCTGATCCGGACCTCGCTCGGCCGCGCCGAGGACGGGGCCGGTCCCGTGGGTGAGCTGGCCGTCTGGCTCGGTCTGGGGTTCGCGACGCTGAATCTCGCGTCGGCCATGGCGCAGATCGAGCGCGGGGCGAACCGTATCTACGGGGTGGAGCGGGACCGCCCGTTCCTCGCGAAGTACGCGCGTGCGCTCGTACTCGTGGTCGCGGCCGGACTGCCGCTGATCGGCGGGTTCCTCGTCCTGGTGGGCGGCAGGGCCGTCGGCGGCGCGCTCGCGGACACGTTCCACTGGGGCGGAGCGGCGCAGGGCGCCTGGGGGTGGCTGCGGATTCCGGTGGGCATCCTGCTGACATGGCTGGCTTCGGCCGTGCTGTTCCGCTGGGCACCGCGCCGCGACCAACCGGGTTACACATGGCTGGCGTTCGGCTCCGCCGTGCATCTGCTGCTGTGGGTGGGCGCGACGTGGCTGCTCACTCTCTACGTCGGGTTCAGCGGATCGTTCGGCTCGGTGTACGGGCCGCTGACGGCGTTCGTCGCGCTGTTGCTCTGGTCCAACCTCGCGGGCGTCTCGCTCTTCCTCGGTCTGTCGCTGGCCGCGCAGCTGGAGTCAGCGCGCGCCGGACAGCACCACCCGGTCCATCCCGATCCGGGCCACGGCGGCGATCCGGACCATGTCTGAGCGGGGCCGCGGACGGCGCTCAGTGCGACTCGCGTGACACCTCGTGGCCGCTCGACCCGACGAGGAAGTCCAGGTCGACGCCGGTGTCGGCCTGCATGACATGGTCGACATAGAGACGTTCCCAGCCGCGTGCCGGGGCGGCGAAGGCACCGGTCATCTCCTGGGCGGGGCGCCGCAGTTCGAGCTCCGCCGCGGGCACGTCCACGTCCAGGCGGCGCCCGGCGACGTCCAGCTCGATCCAGTCCCCCGTACGTACGAGTCCCAGCGGGCCACCCGCCGCGGCCTCGGGAGCGACATGCAGCACGACCGTGCCGTACGCCGTCCCGCTCATCCGCCCGTCGCAGATCCGCACCATGTCGCGTACGCCCGACTCCAGCAGCTTGGTGGGCAGCGGCAGGTTCGCCACCTCGGGCATTCCCGGATAGCCCTTGGGTCCGCAGCCCCTGAGCACCAGCACCGATGTCGCGTCCACGTCGAGGTCCGGGTCGTCGATGCGTGCGTGCATGTCCTCGACGCTGTCGAAGACGACCGCCCGGCCCCGGTGGTTCAGCAGTTCGGGTGACGCGGCGGCGGGCTTGATGACGGCGCCCGACGGGGCCAGGTTCCCGCGGAGCACGGCGATGCCCGCGTCCGCGCGCAGCGGGTCGGCGCGCCGGTGGATGACGGAGGCGTCCCAGATCCGCGCCCCGTCCAGATGGTCGACCAGCGGCCTGCCGGTGACGGTGAGCGCCGCCGGATCGAGCAGGTCGCGCACCTCGTGCAGGACGGCGAGCAGGCCGCCGGCCCGGTGGAAGTCCTCCATGAGGTGCCGTCCGGCGGGCTGGAGGTCGACCAGCAGCGGGACGCCCGCGCCGGTGCGGTCGAAGTCGTCGAGCGTGAGGTCGATACCGAGCCGCCCGGCGATGGCGAGCAGATGCACGACGGCGTTGGTCGAACCGCCGATGGCGGCCAGGGCGACGATCGCGTTGAGGAAGGACCCCTTCGTCAGTGTGGTGCTGGGGCGGTGGCCCTCGGCGACCATCTCCACGACGAGCCGTCCCGTGCCGTGGGCGCTCTCCAGCAGCCGGCTGTCCGGGGCGGGGATGCCCGCGACGCCGGGGACGGTGGTGCCCAGGGCCTCCGCGACGCATGCCATGGTGGACGCGGTCCCCATGGTGTTGCAGTGGCCCCGGCTGCGGATCATCGAGGACTCGGACGTCAGGAACTCCTCCTCGGAGAGCGTTCCCGCCCGTACCTCCTCGCTGAGTTTCCACACGTCCGTGCCGCAGCCCAGGGGCTTGCCGCGGAACGTGCCGGTCAGCATTGGACCGCCGGGCACCACGACGGCCGGCAGATCGACGGAGGCCGCCGCCATCAGCAGGGACGGGATGGTCTTGTCACAGCCGCCGAGGAGTACGACGCCGTCGATGGGATTGGCCCGCAGCATCTCCTCGGTCGCCATCGCCGCCATGTTCCGCCACAGCATGGCGGTGGGCCTGACCAGCGTCTCGCCGAGGGAGACGACGGGGAGGTTCATCGGGACGCCGCCGGCCTCCCAGATGCCCTGCTTGACGCTCCGGGCGACCTCGTCGAGGTGGGCGTTGCAGGGCGTCAGGTCGGAGGCGCTGTTGGCGATCGCGATGTGCGGGCGGCCGTCGAAGGCGTGGGCGGGCAGTCCCCGGCGCATCCACGCCCGGTGGATGTAGGCGTTCCGGTCCGTTCCCGCGTACCACTGAGAGCTGCGCTGCTCCGGCATTGACGCCTTCTTCCGTCCACGGGGCACGGTCCCGGGCCCGGGCGCTGGGGGCCTGACCTCGGGACATGGCTTACGTACGGGCGCTCGGGCTGGCACCCTAACTTCCCCGGGCCGTACCGGGGAAGTGCGCACCCGCCGTCGCACCCGCCGTGCGGCCGTCCCTTCCGAGGAGGTCGTCCCTTGCGCGCTTTCGTCATCACCGGACCGGGCCGGTGCGAGGTACAGGACGTCGAACCGCCGGTCGCCCGGCCCGGTGAGGTCGTCGTCGACGTCGACCGGGTGGGTGTCTGCGGCACCGACATCGAGTTCTACACGGGCGAGATGAGCTATCTGCACGACGGCCACGCCACGTATCCGATCCGGATCGGTCACGAGTGGTCGGGCACCGTCCGCGCCGTGGGTGAGGGTGTCGAACCGGGCTGGCTCGGGCGGCGCACCACCGGGGACACTCCTCGCTGCACGCGCTGCCGGACGGCGTGGACGCGACGGCCGGCGCTCTGGTGGAGCCGGGCGGCAACGCGCTGCGCGCCGTCGAGGCCGCCGCGCTCTCCCCCGGCGACCGGCTGCTGGTGCTCGGTCCCGGCGCGATCGGTCTGCTCGCGGCGCGATTCGCCCTGGCGCGAGGTGTGGAGGTGCACGTACAGGGGCTGACGGAGACGTCGCTGGATTTCGCCCGCTCCATGGGCGCGCACGGCGCGTGGACGGCCGAGGGGCTCCCCGAGCTGCCCTTCGACGCGGTGATCGACGCGTCGAACGCGGCTCATCTCCCGGCGCGGGCACTGGAGTTGGTCGAGCCGGGCAAGCGGGTCGTCTACATCGGTCTGGCGAGCGTGCCGAGCAGGATCGACACCCGCGCGCTGGCGCTGAAGGACGTCACGGCCGTGGGTGTCCTGAGCGCGTCGCCCGCCCTCGCCCGCACGATCGGGCACTACGCGTCGGGCGCGGTCGATCCGCGTCCGCTGGTCGCGGGCACGGTGGCGCTGGAGTCGCTGGCGGGTGTGCTCGCGGGTGTACGGCCCGAGGGGGCGGGACCGGGGCCGAAGATCCAGGTCGACCCCCGGCTGTGAGCGGGCGGTCTGCCCGGAGTTCGGGCGAGTTCGATACGGGCCCGGTGCCGGCCGCGCGGGGTCACGGGTCCCCAGCCCGGGGGCAGGCCCGGCCGTCCGGCCGCTGGAGGGTGGCGGTGTCGCTCAAGCCGGGCGGCGGCGGCTGTGGTCGGCCGCCGCCGTCCCGCTCGTGCTCGTGCTCGTGCTCGTTGCCGTGCGTTGTCTCTCTCGGCGCTCGTTCTCAGACGTTGACGCCGAAGTCGGCGGCGATACCGGCCAGTCCGGAGGCGTAGCCCTGACCGACGGCGCGGAACTTCCACTCCGCACCGTGTCGGTACAGCTCGCCGAAGACCATCGCCGTCTCGGTGGAGGCGTCCTCGGTGAGGTCGTAGCGCGCCAGTTCGGCGCCACCGGCCTGGTTCACCACGCGGATGAACGCGTTGCGGACCTGGCCGAAGCTCTGGCCGCGCGATCCGGCCTCGTGGATCGAGACGGGGAAGACGATCTTGTCCACGTCGGCGGGGACACCGGCAAGGTTGACCTTCAGCGACTCGTCGTCGCCCTCGCCCTCACCGGTGAGGTTGTCACCGGTGTGCTCGACCGAACCGTCGGGGCTCCTGAGGTTGTTGTAGAAGATGAAGTGCTGGTCGGAGAGCACTCGGCCGGCGCTGTTCACCAGCAGGGCGCTCGCGTCGAGGTCGAAGTCCGCACCGGTCGTGCTGCGCGCGTCCCAGCCCAGGCCGACGAGCACGGCGGTCAGGCCGGGAGCCTCTTTGCTCAGCGATACGTTGCCACCCTTGCCCAGGGAAACGCCCACGATCTCCTCCTGCTGTTCGTGACTGAAAAGTGGATCAAAATCTATAACACCGGGCCACCGACGGTCCCGGTATCGCCCAGGCTCGTACGGTTCGGTGGCCCTCGTTGGGACTGGAGTGGCTGAAGCGGGGCAGGCGGTGGTGTGAACACAGGACGGGCCCTCTTCTACGGGCCGCCACGGGGAACGGATCGCACTCATGGATCAGCGGGTGGAAGTGACCGAGGACCGCCGCCAGGCCACAGGCCGGGTGCTCAGGCGGGGCGCGGTGTTCGACGGGGAATCGGGGATGATCGGAGAGGCGCGCCGCTTCACGGCCGACTTCCTCGGGGGCGTACGGACCGATCAGGGCCGGACGGTGCCGTCGCGCGTGATCGGTACGGCGCAGCTGGTCGTCAGTGAACTGGTGACCAACGCGTGCAAGTACGCGCCCGGCCCCTGCCTCCTTGATCTGGTCTTCGACGGGGAGACGGTGGAGATCACCGTGTGGGACACCGATTCCACACTGCCGGTGGCGTGCGCCGCCGAGCCCGGCCGGATCGGGCAGCACGGGTTGGAGATCGTCATCTCGCTGTGCGAGGGATACGACGTCCGCCGGGAGCCGGTGGGCAAGCGCGTCAAGGTCCGCCTCGCGGCGGGAATCCACAGCCGGGCCTAGGACCGCTCCGACAGAAGGGCCCGGGCCCCTCCGGGGCCGGAGCCGATCGGGTGGCCCGGGGCGGGGCGCGTTTGCCGGGTGTGAGCGACGGATACCCGACGGTGATGCCGAACACCTCCGAAGTGATGCTCCACGTCAACGGCACCCCGCACCGGCTGACGCTCGACAACCGGACCACGGTGCTCGACGCCCTGCGCGAGCACCTGGACCTCACCGGCCCCAAGAAGGGCTGTGACCACGGCCAGTGCGGCGCCTGCACCGTTCTCGCCGACGGCCGGCGCGCCAACAGCTGTCTGATGCTGGCCGTCGCGCACAGCGGTGCCCGGATCACCACGATCGAGGGCCTGTCGGGCGGCGGTACGGACGGTCTTCACCCGCTGCAGCAAGCGTTCCTGGACCGCGACGCCTTCCAGTGCGGCTACTGCACACCCGGCCAGATCTGCTCGGCGGTCGGCGTCGTCGCCGAGGCGGCCGGCGGCCATCCGTCCCAGGTCACCGGCGCGGACGGCCCGCCCCCGGGGCGGCCGGTGCCGCTCACCGCCGACGAGATCCGCGAACGGATGAGCGGCAACATCTGCCGCTGCGCCGCGTACCCGCACATCGTCGCGGCCGTCGAGGACGTCGCGGGCCGCGCGGGCGGGACGGAGGCGGCGGCCTCATGAAGTCCTTCACCTACGAACGCGCCACCGACCCGGCCCAGGCCGTCGCTCTCCTCGCCCACCGTCCGGACGCCCGGTTCCTCGGCGGCGGCACCAACCTCGTCGACCTCATGAAGCTCGGGGTCGAGACCCCCGCTCATCTGGTGGACATCGCCCGGCTGCCGCTCGACCGCGTCGAGGAAACCGCCGACGGCGGCCTGCTCATCGGCGCCACCGTCCGCAACAGCGATCTCGCCGCCGATCCGGCCGTCCGCACACGCTTCCCGGTGCTGTCGCAGGCACTGCTCGCGGGTGCTTCGGGACAGCTGCGCAACTCGGCCACCACAGGCGGCAATCTGCTCCAGCGCACCCGCTGTCCGTACTTCCAGGACGTCACCAAGCCGTGCAACAAGCGGCGGCCCGGCTCCGGTTGTCCCGCGCGGGAGGGCGCGCACCGCGATCTCGCGGTGCTGGGGCACTCCGAGGCGTGCGTGGCGACGCATCCCTCCGACATGGCCGTCGCACTCGCCGCGCTGGACGCCGACGTCCTGTTGCTGGGGCCCGACGGCGAACGCACCGTGCCGCTCAGCGACTTCCACCGGCTGCCCGGCGACCGTCCCGACCGGGACACCGTGATCCGGCCCGGCGAACTCGTCACCGGGGTCCGGCTGCCCGCGTCGGCCGCCGGTCTGCCGTCCGCCTACCGCAAGGCCAGGGACCGCGCCTCGTACGCCTTCGCGCTGGCCTCGGCAGCCGTGGCGCTCGATGTGCGCGACGGTGTCGTACGGGACGTACGGCTCGCCTTCGGCGGGCTGGCCCACAAGCCCTGGCGGGCCACCGTCGCCGAGGCCGCGCTGCGCGGCGGGCCGGCCACCGCCGACGCCTTCGGCCGCGCCGTGGAGTCGGAGCTGGCCGCGGCGAGGCCGCTGCGGGACAACGGCTTCAAGGTCCCGATGGCGCGCAACCTCGCCGTCCGCCTGCTGACCGAGCTGGCCGACCCCGACGGGGGCGCCGTCGAGCCCACCGACCCCCGCCACGCCGACCACCGCCGAGGAGACCGATGACGACCAGCCGGGAGCGGGCCCTGGGATCCGCCGCCGTACGGATCGAGGGTCCGGCCAAGGTCGCCGGGACGGCCAGGTACGCCGCCGAGCACACTCCGCCCGGCTGTCTGTACGCGTGGGTGGTGCCGGCGACCGTGGCCCGCGGCCGGATCGCGTCGTTCGACACGGCCGCCGCCCTCGCCGAGCCCGGCGCCGTCGCCGTACTGACTCATGAGAACGCGCCCCGGATCAACGAGCCCGACGATCCGATGCTGGGTGCGCTGCGCGACGACCGGGTGCCGCACCGCGGCTGGATCGTCGCGGTGGCGGTGGCCGACACGCTGGAAGCGGCGCGTGCCACCGCAGACGCCGTGCGGGTCACGTACGTCGCCGAGGACCACGACGTCGTCCTCACCGCCGGCCATCCCGGCCTCTACACCCCCGAGAAGGCCAACGGCGGACACCCCGGCACCCGCGAGCGCGGCGACTTCGACGCCGTCCACGCCGCCGCCCCGGTCGCCGTCGACGTCACGTACTCCATGGACCCGATGCACAACCACCCCATGGAGCCGCACGCCGCCGTCGCCCACTGGCACGACGGGCGGCTGACGGTGCACGACTCCAGTCAGGGGTCGGGCGTCGTACGCGAGACCCTGGCCGCGCTGTTCGCGATGGACCCGGCACACATCACCGTCATCAGCGAACACGTCGGTGGGGGCTTCGGTTCCAAGGGGACCCCGCGTCCGCAGCCGGTGCTGGCCGCGCTGGCGGCGCGGCATGTCGGACGCCCCGTCAAGCTGGTGCTGCACCGCTCCCAGCTCCCGGCGCTCGTCGGGCACCGGCCGCCGACGATCCAGCGGGTGCGGCTCGGCGCGGGCCCGGACGGGGTGATCAACTCGCTGGCGCACGAGGTGATCACGTACACGTCCACGATCAAGGAGTTCGTGGAACAGGCCGCCACTCCCGCCCGCACCATGTACACCTCGCCCCACAGCCGCACCACCCACCGCGTCACCGCGCTCGACGTGCCGACACCGTCGTGGATGCGGGCGCCCGGCGAGGCGTCGGGCATGTACGCGCTGGAGTCGGCGATGGACGAGCTGGCCCTGGCCGTCGGGGTGGACCCGGTGGAGCTGCGGATGCGCAACGAGCCCTCGTACGAGCCGGATTCGGGCCGGCCCTACAGCAGCCGTCATCTCGTGGAGTGTCTGCGCGAGGGGGCCCGCCGGTTCGGCTGGCGGGACCGCGATCCGCGCCCCGGGGCGCGGAAGCAGGGCCGGTTCCTGCTCGGCAGCGGCGTCGCCGCCGCCTCGTACCCGGTGCTGATCTCACCGTCCACGGCCGAGGCGCGCGCGGACGCCGACGGCCGTTTCCTGGTAAGGGTCAACGCCACGGACATCGGTACGGGAGCCCGCACCGTGCTCACCCAGATCGCGGCCGACGCGCTCCACGCGCCCATGGACCGGGTCCGTGTCGAGATCGGCGACAGCGATCTGCCGCGGGCCCCGCTGGCCGGCGGCTCGTCGGGCACCGGCTCGTGGGGCTGGTCGGTCGACAAGGCGTGCCGTGCGCTGCGTTCACGGATCGACGCGGCGGGCGGCCCGGTGCCTCCCGAGGGGCTCTCCGCGAGCGCCGACACCACCGAGGACGTGGCGGCCGGGGCGGAGTTCGCCCGCCACGCCTACGGCGCGCACTTCGTCGAGGTCCAGGTGGATTCGGACACGGGCGAGATCCGGGTGCGCCGGATGCTGGGGGTCTTCGCCGCCGGTCGCATCCTCAACTCCCGTACCGCGCGCTCCCAGTTCATCGGCGCGATGACCATGGGGCTCGGCATGGCGCTGATGGAGGGCGCGACGCTCGATCCCGTGGCCGGTGACTTCACGGAGCGCGACCTCGCCTCGTACCACGTGCCCGCGCACGCGGACGTGCGCTCCGTGGAGGCGTACTGGATCGAGGAGGACGACCGGCACCTCAACCCGATGGGCAGCAAGGGCATCGGCGAGCTGGGCATGGTCGGCACGGCCGCGGCGATCGGCAACGCGGTGCATCACGCGACGGGAGTGCGCCTGCGCGACGCGCCGATGCGACCGGACAGGCTGCTGCCGCATCTGCGCTGACCTCCGGACGACCACGGCTCGGCGGTACGCGGCAGGCGTGGCGGGCGATATGGCGGACAGCGCTCGTTGTTCTCGGTAGACCTTGCCCACGTTCACTCGGCGTTCGGTTTGTTCTCCGAGACTCTCCGGTTGGCACCCCCCGCGCCGGAAGTTGAACGAAAGGCTTCAACCGTGAAGGACAAGAACTCCGAAGACCCCGAGCGCTCCGCCCTCTCCCGGCGCCGGCTCGTCAAGTTCGCAGGCGTCGGCGCGACCCTCGCCGCGGCCGCCCCGATCGTCGGCACCGGCGTCGCTTTCGGCAACGACGAGGAAGACCGGCGCACGTCCGGCGGCTCCGGTGACTCCCGCAGACGCGCCTGGCGCGCCGGCGACCACCACGTGCACTCGGAGTACAGCGGCTCGTTCGACACGACGAAGAACCCGCCGGTGTTCAAGAAGGGCGGCGACGCCGTCTACCCGATCGTGACCAACGCGATCATGGCGAAGAACTTCGGTCTCAGCTGGGCGATGTGCACCGACCACGGCGGTCCGACGCACTCGAAGGTCAACCTGGAGCAGGCCTACCCCGACCTGCTGCGTTCGCGCGTGCTCGTCCCCGAGGTGCTCCAGTTCTGGGGCATGGAGTTCGACGCCCCGGCGCTCGACCACCACACCCTGATGATCCCGCACCACACGGACGAGGCCCAGCAACTGTTCGAGCTGGAGCAGCGCTTCGCCAAGCTCGACCCCTTCCCCGCCGACCCGGGCCGCGACACCGAGGCCAAGATGGTGGAGTTCCTGAAGGCGGCGAAGGGCATGCCCCGCAAGCCGCTGGTGATCGCCCACCACGCCTCTCGCTCCGCGCCCGGCCTGGGCGTCTACGGTCAGGACACGCCCCGCGAGTTCCGTAACGGCAACGACGCCGCTCCCGACATCTACGTCGGTTTCGAGGGTGCTCCCGGCCACCAGGCCGGCCCCCTCAACGGCGGCGCCCGCGGCGGGTACGGCAACTACCCGACGCACGGCGGCTTCGACCAGATGACCGCGCGCGTCGGCGGCCTGTGGGACGCGCTGCTCGGCGAGGGCCGGCACTGGTGGATCACGGCGACCTCCGACTCGCACGTGCACTGGACGCGCGGCGGCTCCGACTTCTGGCCGGGCGAGTACAGCAAGACCCACGTGCTGGCGCGCCAGGACTACGGCGACATCATGGACGGTCTGCGCAACGGCCGGATCTGGGTCGGCACCGGCGACCTCATCCGGACCCTCGACGTCAAGGCGAGCAACCGGGGCAACGAGGCTGCCGTAGGCGAGACGATCACGGTCACCAACCGGGGCCGTACGGACGTCGAGATCGAGATCAGGTTCCGCCCGCTGGACGGCGAGAACGCCAACGGCGACCGTCCCGAGGTGCGTCGCGTCGACCTGATCGTCGGCAAGATCACCGGCAAGAGCGACAACCGCGACTCCGACACCAACCCGACGACCGAGGTCGTGGCGCGGTTCGGCAAGCGCGACTGGCGCAAGCAGGGCGACGAGTACGTCATCAAGCACACCCTGCGCGACGTGGACGGCGACCTCTACGCGCGCGTCCGCGGCACCAGCACGGACGAGGCCGAGCCGCTCGCGGACGGTCTCGAGAGCCCGTGGGACGATCTCTGGTTCTACTCCAACCCGGTGTTCGTCAAGGTCCGTTAGTACCGAGGCTCCGCCAGTACCGGTACTGGCGGGGCCGGTTGACCGTCAGTCGCCGGACGGGCGGATCCCGGCCCGTCCGGCACTCGTCAACCCGTGCAGCCGCAGGGCCAGTTGGATCTCCAGCGTGCGGGCCGGGGAGTTCCAGTCCTGGCCGAGGAGCCGGCCGACCCGTTCGAGCCGCTGCACGACCGTGTTCACATGGACGTGCAGCGCGGTCTTGGTCCGGGTGAGGCTGGCCCCCTCGGCGAAGTACGCGTCGAGCGTCCCGACGAGGTCGGTGCCGCGCTCGGCGTCGTAGTCGAGTACGGGGCCGAGCGTGGCGCGTACGTAACCGCCGAGGTCCGCCCGGTCGCCCAGGAGTACGCCCACGAAGCCGAGTTCGTCGGTGGCGCCGCCGTGCCCGGTGTGGCCGAGGACGCGCAGCGCGGAGAGGCAGCGGCACGCCTCGGTGTGGGCCGTGGGTAGTTCGGCGGGACCCGCGGCCGGGCCCGCGGCGCCGACGGTGACCGGGGAGCCGACGGCCTGGCCGAGTTCGGCGGCCAGCTTGCGCGCGCTCGGCCCGGGGGTGTCGGTGGGCGCGACCAGCACGACGTGTCCCTCGTGGATGCCCGCCAGACCCTTGCCCGCCAGACCCTTGCCGGCCTGGGCGTGCCTGGCGGCGACGGCCAGCAGCCGGTGCCGGTCCGCCGTCTCGCTGTCCGCGACGAACACACAGTGGCGGCGGGCCAGGTCGACCCCCAGCCGCCGTGCCCGCGCGGTCAGGGCGCCCGGGTCGCCGGAGCGCGACAGCAGGTCGCCCAGCAGTTCGCCCCGTACCCGGTCCTCCGCCTCGGCGACCGACCGGCGCAGCAGCAGTAGCAGCGCCGTGACGACACCGGCACGTTCGAACAGGAGCCGGTCCACGTCGGCGAGGTCCGCGTGTCCGGTGAGGGCGATGCTGCCGAGGAGTTCCGGGCCGGCCAGGACCGCGCAGACCCAGGTGCCGTTCAGGGGGACCGCCCGGCCGCTGGCCCTGGAGGCGGCGACCGCGGGGGCCAGTTCCTGTCCGGCGGCGGGACCTGGCGACGCCACGGACTCGGCGCGGGAGCGGGCGAGTTCGGCGCCGTCCGCGTCGTGGATGAGGATCCCGCCGTCGAGGATGTCGGCGATGGCGGCGGCCACGTCGTCGGCGCCGCCGCCCCGCAGCACGAGGTCGGTCAGCTGGTCGTGCGCCTCCTCGGCGCGGCGCATCTCGCCGCTGTGTGTTCGGATCGTCTCCGAGGCCGAGTTGAGGTCGACCAGCGCGGTCCGCGTCTCCTCCAGCAGCCGCGCGCCGTCGATGGCGATGGCGGCGTGGTCGGCCAGCGAGGAGAGCAGGGCGACCTCTTCGGCGGCGAACTCGCGGGGCGCGCGGTCCGCCGCGTACAGCACTCCGATGATCCGGGCGCCGACGCGCAGCGGTACGCCGAGAATCGCGCGCAGCCCCTCGTCGAGTACGGCGCTGTCGATGGTGGTGGTGTGGTGGAAGCGGGTGTCGCGCTGGTAGTCGCCGGTGGCGTACGGGCGGGCGGTCTGCGCGACGAGTCCGCCGAGGCCCTCGCCCATCCCGAGCCGCACCTGTTGGAAGGCGGCGGCCACGGAGCCGTCGGTCACCCGCATGTAGGTGTCGCCGGCGAGTTCGTCGTTGAGGGAGAGGTACGTGACGTCCGTGCCGAGCAGCAGCTTGGCCCGGTGGACGATGGCGCGCAGCACGGCGTCCAGGTCCCGGAGGGCGGCCAGGTCGCTCGCGGTGTCGAAGAGGGCGGTGAGCTGTGCCTCGCGACGCCGGTGCTGGCTGAGGGTGCGCCTGATGCGCAGGGCGACCTCGGTGGCGTCGGTGATCGCGGCCAGTTCACCGCCCCGCACGCCGGCCTCGCGGGCGTCGGCGGCGGGGCGGGCGAAGTCCTCGGTGGGCGCGCCCCGCGCCAGCAGGTCGAGGAGCCGGCGCAGGGCAGCCAGGGAGTGCCGGGTGCCTGGAGCTGTCACGTCGGCGAGCATACGGTGATCACCTCCGGGTGGGCACGGGTGCGGCGGCGGGAGTACGGGCCCGGCCCCCGGGGGGCGCTCAGCCGCCGAGCCTGGCCGAGTCCTTGGCGCTCTCGGCGCGGGTCGCGGGGGCCGGGGTAGGCGGTGCGGCGGGCGCGGGCACGGAGCCGACCAGTCCGTCCTTCGTCAGGTCGCGGCCCCGGGTCTCCTTGGCCACCCACACGGTCACGACGGTGACGAGCGCCGCCGCGCTGAGATAGATGGACACCGGCAGGGACGAGTCGTAGTCCCTGAGCAGTTCGACGGCGATGAGCGGTGCGAGCGCGCCACCGATGATCGAGGCGAGCTGGGAGCCCATCGAGGCGCCCGAGTAGCGGACCTTCGTGTCGAACATCTCGGAGATGAAGGCCGCCTGCGGCCCGTACATCGCCCCGTGGAACAGCAGACCCACCGTCACCGCGAGGGCGATGACCGGGAACGACTCGGTGTCCAGCAGCGCGAAGAAGGCGAACGCCCAGCCCACCATGCCGATCGCGCCGATCTGCGTGACGGGGCGGCGGCCGAGCCGGTCGGAGAGCGCACCCCACATCGGGATGGTGACGAAGTGCACCGCCGAGCCGATCAGGACCGCGTTGAGGGCGTCGCTCTTGGGCAGTTCCAGGTGCACGGTCACGTAGACGAGGACGAAGGCGGTGAGGATGTAGTACGAGACGTTCTCGCCGAACCGGGTGCCGATCGCGACCAGCACCTCACGCCAGCTCTTGCGGAACACCTGCACGACGGGGGCGTCCTCCTTGACCACGGGGGCGCCGCCGGTGGCAGCGGTCCCGGCCGCCCGCGCCGCCTCGTCGGCCGCCTTCCGCTGGGCCTCCAGGAAGACCGGTGACTCCTCGACCGAGATACGTATCCACAGGCCGATCATGACCAGCACACCGGAGAGCAGGAACGGGATACGCCAGCCCCACGCGAGGAACGCCTCGTCGGACTGGATCGCGGCGAGCAGCGCCAGCACACCGGTGGCCAGCAGGTTGCCGCCGGGCGCGCCCGCCTGCGGCCAGGAGGCCCAGAAGCCACGCCTCTTGGCGCCGCCGTGCTCGGAGACGAGCAGGATCGCGCCGCCCCACTCGCCGCCGAGTGCGAAGCCCTGGACGAGCCGCAGCACGGTCAGCAGGATCGGCGCGCCGACGCCGATGGTCGCGTGGGTGGGCAGCAGACCCATGGCGAAGGTGGCGCCGCCCATCAGCAGGAGGCTGAACACCAGGAGTTTCTTGCGGCCGATCTTGTCGCCGTAGTGGCCGAAGACGATGCCGCCGAGGGGGCGGGCGGCGAAGCCGACGGCGTAGGTGAGGAAGGCGAGCAGCGTGCCGACGAGGGGGTCGCTGCTGGGGAAGAACAGGGTGTTGAAGACCAGCGCGGCGGCGGAGCCGTAGAGGAAGAAGTCGTACCACTCGATGGTGGTGCCGACGAGGCTGGCCGCGACGATGCGGCGGATGTTGCCTTGGCGGGGTGGTGGGGAGCTGGGGACGCTCATGGTGGAGTCACCGCGTTTCGTTGGTCGGGCAGGGACCTGTCTCTTATACACATCTCCG